>CAZTDJ010000023.1:0-9147 GCA_964612835.1 Candidatus Woesearchaeota archaeon | reverse complement strand
TCTTTATTCGTTCTGCAAAAGAGGAAAGAATCAATCCTCCAACCAGAAGAATAGCGAACCAGGAGATTCCACTTAGGTAAGAAATTTCGACGTCAATCACCTCTCAAATATTATAGAAGTAAAAGTTGTTATAAGCCTTTTGCTTCTGGCTTGGAAAACATGCAGGAAAAAGATTTATATAAAACGATGAAGAAGGAGCTGTTCCTTCCTTTCTTTGAGAAGCACGCTTTGTTGAGTGCAAGCGGTTATATCCATCCTTTTTTTGATTTCTGCAAGTGCTTCATGCTCTGTAGGGAATATCATAGGGTTTTTCTCAAAGGCAGCCCGCGTAACTTCCCTTAAAATGCCGACACCACAGGGAGCCCAGTAGGTATCCTTTATTTCTCTGAAAACAATGGCGCATGCCTGCCTTTGTATCTTTGTCAGATACTCACCTACCGCAAGCCGGTTCGCATAATAGGCCCCTGTTACGCTTTCCGCATAGTCCTTTCTTCCCAAAAAACTCTCATGATCCTGCCATGTCCTACCCGCGCTATCCCTCTCAATTACTTCAAAACCCCATGCAGAAGGCATCAAAAGGATTTCATAATGATTCCCCAGATATTCCCCGGAAAAAACATAATACTCCGAGATAAGGGGATACTGCTTAATCTTTTTGATAAGATCCTTTGAAAGAGTGTCATCCACGGCGGTGATCGCCCAGCGGGTTGGAGTCAGCTTCCTTCTTTTTTCCACTCCCAACAGGCCAGCAGTAAGAAGTTTTGAAATCGTGGTGACAGGAATCCTGCTCCGAACAAATGATCCACAATCCCCCGTGCATTACGCACTGCATGCACTGCCTTCAAATCTGTATCGCTCACTGTTTTGTCAACGTCGTGATGAACTTTCACATTTCCCGTAATAATCGCTTTTTGTAATGATGCTGGATTTCCAATGGGCGGCCGAAAGTGGCTGATGCTCATCTGCAGCTTTGGTTTTTCTTTTAAGTAAAATTCAACGTCGCATATTTTTGAAGAGAGGGAAACCTCTTGCATCACCTCGACAAGCTTTGTGCGTACGCTTACGAGAGAAACGAATCTTGAATATATCATCTCGCTTCTCTTGCGGAGAATTTCTTCAATGGAAAGCCCTTGTTTGAACCATTCTTCAGGGGAGTCATAGCTGAAGGAGAGTTCATCATGGAAGGAAGGAGCCAATATCCCTGCGTACACATGAGGGTAATTATAATTTCCTACAAAAATCGCAGGGGGTGATGAACCCATAAAGTGGGTGTCAACTTTACGGGGCGCATACTTTTTGATGATGCTGATAATCTGGCAATTTTTCCCATTACACTGCTTGCTCCGGCAGAGTTTGCATGCGATCATTTTCCTGCAAGATTCTTTTTTATAATCCCTGTTGCGGTTTTGATGACAAGATACGTTCCACTGACAATAAGCACAGGTCCAAACCCAAGAAAAGCGGCAGAAGCTCCTGCGGCGGTAACCAATGCGGTGTCCTTATCAACCAAAAATGAAATAACTTTATCCTGCAAACTTTTGGGTGTTTTTCCAGAATCGGTTTCAAGGGTGATCTTCCCATTTTGGAAAACCCGTATCCAATCTGCCTTCTCGCTTACGACAATGGCGGTGCTCTCTGAGACGATGGACGTAATGCCTGCGGCAGCTGCGTGCTTTGTGCCCAAACCCGGAATGGGAAGAGATTTTTTAATATGGGCCCCATAGGCAAGCAATTCCCCCTCATTGCTCACAATCACCGCCCCATCAAGAGTTGCGAGTTTCAATATCACTTCAGGAATGCCCTTATCATGAACATGGGACTTTGGCAATACAGAGGTAAATAGAAGGGAGTACTTGTTCTTCAATTTCTTTTTTGGACCAATAATAAAAAATGCCCCCTCATTGGTCTTTGCAATATCCTTCGCAATGTTCAGGACAATTTCATATACTTTTTGTTTGCGCGTCATGAATACTTATACAAAAGTAATCCTATACTTATATAAACATTGTTGTAATCGCACATTTAACTTCAAAAAGTAACAAAAGATTTATATAGAAACAGTATCCCTTTTATGCCGCACTTCGGGGGCCGTCATGTATTCAAAAGTTCCACCAGAAAAATTAAAAATTCAGATCAAGGATGATGAATTCTTAAAAGACACCAGCAAGATTCCCTCCTCAAAAGTCAAAAAGATTATCTGCCAAGAAAAAGCATTGGAAGAAATTATGAGTGGGCTGAGAGACTGTTCAGTAAATGCAAACATTCTCCTGAGCGGCAATACAGGGGTGGGAAAATCAGCGGCAGCAAGCACTCTTGTTGAAGAATGGTGCAAAAGTCAAAAACCCCACAATCTCACAGACAAGGTCCTTCTTTACAATTTTGAAAATCCAAAAAATCCCATATATGTTGCTCTTCCAGCAGGAGAAGGAAGAAAATTAAAAAAAGATTTGGAGGCATGCGTAGAAATATTAAAAATAGAGATAACTGGGTTTTATGATGCAAACATAACTCCCTCAGAGGTAGTCACCATAAAACAATCTGCAGATGAAGTTTATATTCAGGAATTTAAAAAATATTTTCCAGACAGCCAAATAAATCCAAGGGATGCTGAAGCAATGAGACTTCTTTCTAAAAAACCAGAAGCACTCAAAATCCTTAATGAGATTGCCACAGACGCAAATAAAAAAATCGGCGATGCGATGCAAAAATACAGGACACAAAAAGAAAGGGATATTATAAGCAAAAATGTCCGGGCATTGAAAATGAGATATGCGGGTGAAAAACTTTCAGGATTTTTTGATATGATGGAAAAGGACATATGTGGAAATGTCGCTCTCTTTGACAGCAAAAAAGGATCAGGGGATAGTCCCGAAGCCATCCTCCTTAATATAAATATGGGCAAAGACAGTAATTATACGCTAAGAAAGTACTTGGCAAACCTTCAGGTCGACCATTCGAGAACCGATCATATTCCATTCAAACTTGTTGAGAATCCTTCACTTGAACAGCTTGTTGGAAGAGTAAACAACAAAAATCCTTTTGAACCAGAGCATTTCAGGATAGAAATGGGGGATTTTGTGCGATATGACAAAGGGATACTCCTCTTTGACGAAGGAGCAACCTTTCTTCTTTCTTATCCCACCATCGCAAGATTTCTTACTGTATGCGAAACAAAAAAGATGGTGGTTGGGGAAGAAGGCTTCGCAGTTATACAAGGCGCAGAAGGGATTGAAACAGGGGCGGTTGACGCGGATTTCAAGATTGTTATGAATCTCAATGAAAGAACAGCCCACTTCATGGAGGCGCACCATCCTGAATTTATGTCAAGATTTCATTACAAGGCTTGTTTTGATCCTTTTATTGAAAATACAAAAAAGAACAGAGTGCAACTCTTTGAATATGTTGCGAATGAAGTCAATTTTTTAAACCAAACACTTTTGCAAAATGGTGAAGAGCGGGTTCCTCACTTTTCTAATGGGGCTGTTGTGGCAATTATTGAGAATATGGCGCGACAAATGAGCCAAGAATACTTAATGTTTAACCTGCGTGAAGTCAATGGGCTTTTAAAAAAAGCAGCATACCGCGCAAGAACAAGAAATTCTGCATTGACTGAAAAACGAGATGTTGCGCATATCCTTGAAAAAGAAAGGGATTCTTTGTATCAAAAGTGGATATCTAAACAGTTTAAAAATGGGGGCATGCCCGTTACTGTAACGGGTTCGAAAGTTGGACAGATAAATGGCCTTGCAGTGGCGGGGGAGATTGGTTATCCGCTTCAAATTCAGGTAACAAGCAAAAAAATGCAAAAGGGATTGGAAACAGGCATTAGATTGTCTTGTACTGAAGAAGGATCAAATCTTAGTGGAAAAACATGGAATAAAGGATTACTTCTTGCAAACACCTATCTTGATGAACTTCTTAAAAAATATAAAAAAGAAGATATCGGCGCAGATATTACTGTTAGTGTTCCTGGAAGTTGGGGTGGTGTTGATGGTCCAAGCGCTTCTGCCGCGATTACCTATGCAATTTTATCATCTCTTTCAGGCATTCCGATCCGGCAAAATATCGGGGTCACGGGAGCATTAAAATCAAATGGAGATATTACTGTTGTTGGCGGCCTTAACGAAAAAATAGAAGGCGCCTACCACATCATGGGGCAGCAACTTGGAAAATTAGATGGAAACCAAGGAGTTTTAATCCCTCATTCAAATATCATTAATTGCAATTTGCATACGGGTGTCCTTGATGATATTAAAAACAAAAAGTTCTCTGTTTTCTCTTACAAACATGTCAGAGATGGCTTTTCTTTACTCATGAACACTGCGGAAAAAGAGATCGTAAAAAGGATTTATCAAAAGTTTAAAATCAAAAAATCATCGACAGCGACTACATTGTAGCATTAACCTTCGTTCATTGTCATAGGCACTGCTTCATTGCAACTCCTTCTCAAAAAAATTATTTTTTACGATTATCCTTCAATACCTTTATATAGAAAAAAAAGAAAAGGGATAATATGCGAATTGTCATGCTCTGCCCGTTCTCATACCCCTCCATTTGCGGGGTATGGAATAGGGTCTACCATATTGGAAAGAGATTGGCAGAACGTGGCCATGAGGTTCATGTCTTTTCCTCAAATATCATCAAAGGAACAAATCAGACTTCTTCTGATTACAAATACTACAAAGGAATCCATATCCATCGCTCTCCGGTTATCCTCGCCTTAAGCGAAAATGCGTTATTTTGGAGATTCAAAAACAAGATTATTCAGCTAAAACCAGATGTGATTGACGCGCATGTGTACCGGCATCCCCATAGCAGCTTTGCCTCCCTTATTGCACATGAGTTAAGGGTCCCTTGTTTTATTACCACTCATGCGCCTTTCTTAGAAAAAGGATTGCGGAAAGCAGCGCTTGAACTTGCAGTGAATGCATATGATCTCTTCATTGGAAAAATTATCCTTAACTCTTACACGGGGATTATTGTGATCAGTAAATGGGAGAAAAAATTCCTTCATGCTCTTGGGTGCCTCAAGAACAAAATTGTGTACGCCCCCAATGGGGTTTCAGAATTATTTTTTAAGGAAAATATGAACCCTGAACAAACAAACAAAATTCTTTTTGTAGGAAGAGTTGCTCCCGTGAAAAGCTTAGAAACTCTTGTATATGCGGCACAAGAAGTTATAAAAAATCATCGAGTAAGGTTCATCATTATTGGCCCTGAAGAGCAGCCGTATGCAGACATGATCAAACAGAAAGTAAAAGATCTTAAGCTTGAAAAATGCTTCGAATTCCGGGGGCCCATTTACGAAGAACAAAAAATGATTACTGCCATAAAAAATTCAGATATTTTTGTACTGCCGAGCAAAAGAGAAGGAATCCCCCAAAGTCTTATTGAGGCAATGGCTTTGGGGAGAATTGTTATCAGCTCAAAAACCATGGGCGGAAAAGAATTAGTCACGCATGGAAAAAATGGCTTCTTGTTTCCTATCGAAGATTCAAAAAAACTTGCCCTGCTATTAAATCACTGCATAGAAAGATATAAAAGGCTCGGAAAAATGAAAAAAAACGCAAGGAGAAGCGCAAAATCTTTTAATTGGGAAAAGATTGTTGATACACTCGAAAGATTGTTCAAAAAAAATATTAAAAAATGAAAGTCTTAGTAACTGGCGGGGCGGGATTTATTGGAAGCCATGTCGTGGATCTTCTTATCAATAGGGGGCATGATGTAAGTATTGTTGACAATCTTTCAACAGGAAAAAAGAGAAATGTAAACAAAAATGCAGCATTCCACAAGACAGATATCAGAAACTTTAATGCGCTTGAAAAGATATTTAAAAAGGAAGGATTTGAGGCAGTGGTTCATCTTGCGGCTCAACCCAATGTAAGACGTTCTATCGAAGATCCTGTTTTTGATGCAGAAAATAATATTATTGGTTCGTTGAATATCATCAAGCTTTCTGAAAAATATAAAGTAGGCAAAATGGTATACTCCTCTTCTGGCGGAGCCTGTTATGGAGAACCTTCTTACTTGCCTTGCGATGAAAAACATCCAGTATCCCCTTTATCACCGTATGGGGTTTCAAAATATACTGTTGAGAATTACCTTAACCAAAGCGCATTGCAGAAATGTATTCTTAGGTTTGCAAATGTGTATGGACCAAGACAGGATCCGAAGGGAGAGGCGGGAGTTGTTGCAATATTCGCCGAACAAATGTTAAAAAATAAACCACCCAAAATTTTTGGCGACGGGCGGCAAACGAGAGACTTCGTTTACGTCCTGGATGTAGCGCATGCAATCCCTCCTGCTTTAGAAAAAAATGGCACATTCAATATTGGAACAGGAAAACAAATTTCAGTAAATGATGTTTATGGAGCTATAAAAAAAGCAGTCAGTTACCAAGGCAGAAAAATCCACGATCAACCTATTAAAGGAGAAATAAAAGATATTTGCCTTGATGCATCAAAAGCAGCAAAAGAGCTACATTGGAAACCAACAGTCAAATTTGAGGAAGGAATCAAAAAAACCGTTCAGTGGCACAAAGAATGCTTTCAATAATTATCACAGCATATAAAGAAGAAAAGACCATCCAAAAAGCTGTCCAGAGTTTCTTAAATCAAAAAATTCCAGGAGATTTTGAAATTCTGGTATTTTCTCCTGACCAAGAAACAAGAAACGCTGTTCTTGCAATTTCCAAAAACAATAAGCGAGTAAAACATTTTTATGACTCTGGAAAAGGCAAACCTGCTGCGTTGAATGGGGCATTTAAAAAAGCAAAAGGAGATATTTTAATTCTAACTGATGGAGATGTATACATTAATCAACATGCAGTTGTTGAATTGCTTAAAAAATTTAAGGATGAAGAGGTTGGAGCAGTTACGGGAAGGCCAGTTTCTTTAAATTCAAGGAATAACAAGTACGGATACTGGTCCCATTTATTAACGGATCAGGGAGCTCATCTTACACGATTAGAAAGGGCAAAAAAAGGAGAATTCATTGCGTGTAGCGGCTATCTCCTTGCTTTAAGAAAAGGGATAGTGAAAAAAATTCCAGAAGAGGTACTTGCCGATGACGCCTTTATCTCGCAGGAGGTATGGAAAAAAGGGTATAAAATTGCCTATGCTCCTACTGCCAAAGTGTATGTCAAATTTCCCACAAACTGGAGCGACTGGATTCTTCAGAAAACAAGATCTGCGGGGGGGTATAACCAATTAAAAAAATATTTTAAAAAAAGTGGAATGCGGTCTTTCTCAAAAGAGATTCTCCAGGGAACCTCAAAAGCACTTTCTTACCCCCAAAATGGAAAGGAGTGGATGTGGACTATTGAACTGTTTTTCGCTCGGCTGTACATGTGGCTAAAAATTTTTATTTATATAAATATCCAAAAGAAAAGCCAGCGAGAATTGTGGAAAAGAGTTGAAAGCACAAAATAGATTTAGGTTCTCTTCTTATAATAAAAATATGCAACACCAGCAAGAATCAAGACTACAAAAACGGCAGCCACAATAAAGACCTTCTGTATATTCCTCACTTTTCCCGTAATCGCTTCTTTGATGGTTGCGAGTTTTTCCTTCACTTCTTGTTCTTCCTCTCCGACTTCCTTGACTACCTGCCCTGCCGGAGCGGAAACCTCCTTCTTCTTTGCCACAATAGCAAAATAACTGAAACTAGAAATCTTTGACTGGTAATACAGATAATCACCTGCTTCTTTCACAAAGGGAGTCGTTACATCGTCCCATTCATTATTCTTGTAATGTTTAAGAAGAACGGCATCTTTCTCTACCCCGTTCTCTTTCAGCCATCTTTTTTCTATCCTAAATTCAAGAGTGGCTTCTGTCAACGCTTCCTCAAGATTTGTGGCGGTGATTTCGAGATACTTGTATGCTTTCTCCGAAAGGGGTTTGGTTGTTGACGGCCTTTCCATAAGCACTTTGATTTTAATTCGTGAAGCAGAAACCGATTTCTTCACCTTCAGCCAGAGCCCGCTCACCCCTGTCCCCTCCACATTTGAAAGAACAACTGTGTTAAGTTTGTCCGGCCGCAGATCAACAATCACTGATTCCTGCCCTTGGGGGGTTGAAGCTGAAGCTCCTCCTGATCCTGATCCTCCTCCCCCAATAGAACCTGAAACAGTAAAAATTTGTGAGACACTCGCGTTATTCTGGGCAAGATCCTGAGAAACACAATAAGCAGTATATGTTCCTGGCAAGGTTGTAGAACTGAATGGGCTTGTGACATTTGAAGATCTTACGCCATTTGGATTAACTACATCAATATAATTTGTGACTGAAGATGTTAAATCATCAGTTGAGCTGCATGACAGCGTTACTTTGCCGCCTGAATCTACTGCAGTGGGTGTTACTGTCAATGATCCGGATGGAGCGCCAGTATCTATAGTAAACAAGTAGGTATTCCCCGAGTTATTCTGAACTTGAGTGTTATTTACAGAATTATTTGCAACGATAATAAAACTTACGGTTGAATAATCTGTAAATAAGATTGAAGCATTATAACTATTATTTGTCAGATTATTCATTTGAATGCTTGCGCTTCCCTGAGTTGCATTTGTTGTGTCATTGTAATAGAGTATTACTGTACCTAAATTTAGTCCAGTAATTGTTGCAGTAATATTGATGGTGCCGCTTTTTAGGAATCTACTGCCATTTAAATTTCCACTGCTATCCTGCAAAATAACTGTAAATGAAGAGGCATTAATATTAGTAATAACTGGCCTTGAGAATGCAGTAAAGCTCCTTGTTGTAATATGTTTAAAGGTATACGCATCATTTTTGTTATTGTTTGTATCATTGCAACTAATATTCCATACATATGAAGTTTCTGGCAGGTTTAACACTGTGATTGAAGAATTTGCATTATCTAAAATTGTCCCATTTGAACTATTTGTAGCGCTGTTTAGTATTATACTACAACTAGTATCAAAGAAGATATTGCTAACATTAAAAGAGAATGTAATATTTTGGGTTGTTGATTGGTAGTTGTTTGCTGGGGCAAGAAGCGTGACGCAGAAAGTATTGTTCTGTATTCCAATAGATGTATCATTTTTAACGCTGCCGTTTTTATTGAAGCAGAAAATGTTGTCAAAAATGCTGATGGTTGTATAGGTTGTGGTTGTAACTATACCAAAATAAC
>CAZTDJ010000022.1:664-9204 GCA_964612835.1 Candidatus Woesearchaeota archaeon | reverse complement strand
CTGCACATCCCTTTCTTCAGGGGCCTAAAAATTTTCTGATCAACCCAATAAGTGTACACACCAATCTTATTTTTTGCAATGCCTATCTTCTCCAATTCTTTTCGTGAAGCATGGGACAGCGTTAATGTTTTATCAAAAGATCCAAGAACCCACCGATAAAGAGAATTTGCCATGGAGTGTTCTTTAAAATTATAAATCGCATGTAAACTAACTACTGCCTTCTTCTTAAAAAGTTTGCTCAATACTTTTGCGATAAACGCCCCATTCATTCCATGCGCATGAATGACATCAATCTTTCGCTTATTGCGGAAAAGAAAAAACAAAGATGCAAAAAACAAGCGGGGAGTGAGATAGAGAAATTCAAGAAGGGGGTACTTTTCAAGTCTGTGGAAAAGATTTCTTCCAAACCAGCGTATTCTTTTGATATACAGATTTTTCTTAACATCCTTGGATTCCCCTCGCGCATTTGTTGTGAGGGGCTGATAGGTGATCACAAAAATATGATGCCCTCTCTTGATCAAGTAATTCGTAAGATCTGTGAGATGGGTCTCGACACCGCCCACATTAGGGGCAAAAAAAGGGGAAATAATAAGAATGTTCATTGTCTCCAGTTTTTCCTTTCTACCTTTGATTTATTAAATTTTGCTTTCATAAATCCGGAGGCATAGACCATAAGAGTTATCCAGCACGCGAGAGGGTGGAAGAACCACGCCACGTCCCTTTTCCTCAAAAATCCTTTTATCGCCTGATACAAAAGAGGAACAATCAACACCGTTGAGAAGATGAAGGAAAAAAGCCCTTTCTGATTTTTCCATGGATATGCGCGCATGTTGTTGCTTTGGTAATAAAAATAATCATTAATGCGCCTCCTTTGTTTTCTTATAAACGTGCTGATGTCGTTGCAGAAAAGGTGGATAATCCCAACTTTTACTTTCGCAAACGTATTCTGTTTTAATAAGATAAGTTTATAGATGATATCAATATCAAAGAGATAATTTCCTCGAAATACCATTTGTAATGCTTTTCTTCGTATGAAAAATCCATTTGCGCCAATGGTGGGAATATTCTTTTCATTTAACTCAACAAGAATGTAGCCCCCTTTGTCTTGCTGCGTTACGCGCAAGCCCGTCCATCGTTTCGTCAATACGTTGTAGCGATCGTAGTTCTTGTAAAAAAAGCATATTGGATCATTCATTCCCATCAGGGCTGAATATCTGTTGATGTAGCTGTCCTTTTTGCGATACGAGTAGTAGAGCGGTTCTGTTCCCACAATATCCTTATTTTGGAATGGCCCAACCATCTTTTGAAGCCAATCTTTTCCTTCAAGAAGATTATCAGAATCTATGAAAACAAGAATCTCATTTTTTGCGTTTTGAAAACCTACGGCTTTTCCCGCCTCCCCTGTCTTGAGAGTATTCTGAAATATTTTTTTGGTGTATATCTTTGCAATATCTACGGTTCTGTCTTTCGATCCCCCATCAGCAATGATGATCTCGATTTTGCCTTGAGGATAGTCTTGATTTTTTATGGATTCGAGGCAGGATTTTAAACAGCGTTCTGAGTTATAGGTTGGAATAATGATGGAAAGTGCTGGCAGTTCCATATGATAGCAGTTTCTCTCTCCTTAAATAAAACTTTCCCCCATAAAAATATTTATTAATGGCCTTATAACTCCCTATGTATGGCTCCACAAGAATTTCAGGGGATAAAACAAACAGAAGGGGAAGCGGTGCAATGCCTATTCTGCTATATGGTTGAAGGGAGAATGCCGGTAAAGAAAGTCTATGAAGATGAAAATTGCCTTGCAATTCTTGACATTCATCCAGCAACAAAAGGCCATACGCTTGTTATTCCCAAAAAGCATTATGAGCTATTGGTTTTGATGGAAGAGAAAGATGCCCAACGCCTTTTTGCAAAAGCAAACCAGATTGCGGCCACTCTCCTTGAAACGTTGAATGCTCAGGGAATCAATATGCTCGTTGCGGATGGTCCTGCTGCAGGGCAAAAAGCGCCCCATGGTATCATCCACCTTATCCCAAGATTTGAAAATGATGGTGTGACGCTCAGCTGGAAGCCAGGAGAAACATCAGAAGAGGAGCTTTCAAAAACGCAAGAGATGCTTCTTAAAAAGACTGTATTTCTTAAGAAAAAAGAAGAAATTCATGTCATCAAGGAAGAGCCAAAAATAGAGAAATGGGAAGATGTTGAACGGTTTATGAAAAAATTGCGCAGGATTCCCTAGCGCGCATATCGCAAAACTTTTAAGCACCACTTAATTATTCTAAGTAATGGAAAAAAAGATCTCAAAAGACCTCCCTATTTCTGAGTTAACCCTAAGAAAATATGAAAAGCCGACAAACATCCAAAGCCGCGATTTGGTAAAAAAATTTTGTTTAAGTCTTGGTCTTTTGCAACCCGGAGACTCCAGAGATGTTATGGTAGATGTTCTTTGGGTATTGTTAAAATCAAAAAAGGACAAAGAAGAATTAGACATTGAAGAAATCCAAAAAAGGGTCATTGCATCAAGGGAAAAAAACAATCTGCCCGTAGTGGGGGTTGCACAATCAAATCTTCGGAGGCAGATACGAAGGTTAAGGGAAATTCATATTGCGGAGAAAGTGAAAAATAGCTACCGCGTGAACGAATTTGAAAACATCAAGAATATTTTCAACGAAAAGATTAGGGAGTTTGTTCTTCCGTCGATTTTGGCGAGGATTGAGCTGTACTCTGAGATGCTTGACAAAATTTAACCTCGCCCCCGCTGTAGTTTGCCGAGATTGCTGTTTCTTTGAGATTATTTTCCAGGATGTATTTGCTTAAAGGGATAAAAACAGTTGTTTTCAGCATGTTCTTCAAACCTCGCGCTCCCTTCTTTTCATCAAATCCTTGCTGGAGCAAATATTCTCTCAAAGGTTCTGAAATCTCCAGCGAGATGTCTCTTTTTTTCTCAAGCCTTTTCGCGGCATAGCCCATTTCCAATTCCAGAATCTGTTTCTTTGCGTCCCCTGATAAGGGGTTGAAATAAACAACATGAATCCTTCCTTTCAGTTCTGGCCGCAAGAGCTTTTCCAGCGATGATTTTACATGCCTCTCCATTTGCTTGCTGATGTCTCCAGAAACAAATCCCAATTCTCTCTTGAAGTCAGAGCTCCCTACATTCCCGGTAAGAATCATAAGAGTGTCCCTTAAGTCCAACTCTTTATTTTTTGCATCTTGAATGATCCCGGTATCTGCATATGTCAGAAGAATATTCCAAATTGAGTCATGGGCTTTTTCAAACTCATCGAACAGCATGAGAGAAGAACCGGGATTTTCCTTTACATGCTTTGCAAGTCCAGATTCCTCGTCATATCCCACATATCCTGCAGGGGATCCGACAAGCTTGGAGATCGTATGTTTATCATAAAAATTTGATCCACTCATCTCAAATAATCTTTTCTTCCCATCAAAAAGATATTTATTGAGTTCTCTGGTAAGATGGGTTTTTCCAACCCCTGTGGGTCCTAAGAACACATAAATGGTCGGCAGCCTTTCTGAAATGCCGCTTGCCCGTAAGGAGAGAGCATTGGCAATTTCACGTATTGCTTCTTCCTGCCCTTTCACGGTTTTTTTTAATTCGTTCTCTACGTTTTTAATCTTGCTTTCCGAGATTTCTTGGGTCTCTTCTTTTTTTCCTTCTTTCTTTTTTAGATTTGCAGAACTTTTTGAATTTGCAGAAACATCAGGAAGGGGAACTTCTCTATTTCCGTTGGCAATGATATCAAGAAACTCATCATACAATGGGAACGCATTAAGAAAAATAGAATACCTTGCAAGATCCCAGATGCGGACGATAGACGTTTGCAGGTGATGCAACTCCCCCTGTATCTTTTTTTTATTTTCGGAGTAAAGGGGCGCAGAGAATTTGAATGATGCGTAAAGGTCTTTCATCAGCGTATCGATGCTTTCTTTAAAATGTTCAAGCGAGGGAATCGCGGTCTTTGCATCTGCCAAATCAATGTAGGAATGGATAAGACTCTCAAGCATATGTCTCTTGGCATTTTTAAAACCAAGATGCCCGCAAAGCTGGTCAAAATTTCTCTCATATGAAAAGATGCATTCATACGCTTCCGGGCCGAATGTCAAGGCTGCAACCGTCTTCATATAAAAAAAGTACTGTGATTTTCCTATACTCCACTGATGTAAGTTGGCAAACTCTTGGTCTATAAAATATTGGGACTCTTCTAAATCAAAAAGACGAGCGAAAACTTTTTTTTCTAATGCCCCCACATACACTTCGCTGTATTGCATCTGTAAAAATGATAGAAGACGAGCTTCTATTTAAATCTTATTTTATCTGATCAAAGCGCTGAAATAGGATTCATAAGTCCCCACAATGTAGGGATAACAGCTAATCTCCCTGGCTTTTGCTTTCGTGGCGTACTTTCCCAGATATTCCTGCACTTCTTCCCATGTGGGATCATTAATTTCTGAGGAAACTATCGCTTTGCAAACCGTTCCTTCTCCCCCATTATATGCCGCAATCCCAAATGTTCGCTGATTAGTAAAACTTGTGCTCTTGCACGTTCCATCAAAAAAGCCTACTTTCTCCCGGATAAGCTCGTGCGCAGCTTTAATGGACTTTTCAGGATCGAATCGATCATCATTAAAAGGGCTGCATGCGTAGGAATCCTCTTTGTCCCACTTATTATTTCTTGTCTCGTCAAGTTTGGAACAGTCAGTGGGGCAGCACGTGCTGAGTTTTTTGAAATACGCAGGAAAATCTTTTGCAGTGTCATAGCAGAACTGCATCAAACCAGCGCACCCTGTAGGAGAAATGGCTCTCGGTTCAATTGTGGTTTCAGTGGCCATAATGGCTGCAAGCAAAATCTGCATATTCTTATCAGGGGTTGCTTCTTTAATCATCTGCCAATAGGTTTTTCCATTAAATTCCTGTGCTTGTATTTTCCTGAATCGAGCTTCTGCATTTGATGAAGTAATATGCCTTTCTTGTATGCATCCCTTTGCAAATCCAGAAGTAGCGAAGGAAACTGATGGTAAACCAATCTGCTTCTCTTTCCTACCCATATTTGCAGAAGCTGCAAAAAAGATCATGTCTGTTTTTTTATCCAAAGGCAAACCTGTCATAGTAATCTCTTTGTAAACCAACCCCCAATCTTCTGAATTTGCTTTTATAATATAAACCCCTTCAGGTATCTTCTCAAAAGAAAATTCACCTTCATCATTTGTTCTGGTAATCTTATTTCCTTCATATTCTACAGGAAAGCCCCAAGGGAATCCAACTTCTTTAGAAGGATTAACGTAATTGAGTGTTACAAGAATCCCTTTCTCTACATTTTCCTTTTCTCCATCTTTATTTATAAAATAAATCTTTCCTGAAAGCGAAACTAAATTTTTTGGTTTCTCTGCAAAATTTTCAGCTTCAATACATCCGTTATCCTTGACAAAAAATTGCGTATTTTTATCATAATATCTCGGCAAACCATCCTCATAACAATATGTTTGAATGCCCTGCATAGAGAAAGTTGAAAATCTCAGATTATTCAAAACTTTGTAATAAACCTTGTAGTAATTTATGCCCTGTTCAATAATATACCCTTCTGGAATCTTAAGCTGAACTGCTCCACAATTTGGCTCTTGGTTATTTTTTTCCTTGCAGTTCAGAGCCGCGGCTTCAAGCCTGGTCATCTCCTGAACAGCAATAAAGTCATTGTTCTTTTGGATGCATTCTGGCTTTGCAATCATTTTTTCAGTGCCTTTTGTCTGCGTTCCTACGATGGCCTTCTGGTTTTCATTGATGCTATAAATAAAGGGGTATCCAATATCCTCAAATG
Source organism: Candidatus Woesearchaeota archaeon (assembly GCA_964612835.1). GTDB lineage: Archaea > Nanobdellota > Nanobdellia > SCGC-AAA011-G17 > JAGVXY01 > CAZTDJ01. Next base: position 3,370 of record CAZTDJ010000022.1, on the reverse strand, counting down.
TGCTGCCACTTTCCTGTTCCCTGATGAATCCCAGGTAAGGGGCGCCTAAAATTCCCCCGCTGTCGCTTAACATGATATCCTCCTTTGAATATGTTAACAGGACCTCATCCTTTGAATGATCCGATTCTTTGATCTTTGAAAGATAATATAGATTGATTCCTTCAATTTCCTTTTTCGCAACAGGCTTTGATTTTCCAAGATCTCGCAGAGAAGAAGGAGTAATGTGAGATATGTCGGGAGATTGCTCAAAGAGCCAGAGTGAAACTTTCTTTTCTGTGGGGTGATTTAAAGCGAGGACAAGATAATGAGAGAATCTCTGCTCATACCCCAAACCCGGATTGGTACAAAAACAGTCCTTTTCTCTTTTGCTGCATTCAAGCATTCCCGCAAATGTATCAAAAGCCGCGAGTGCTTGTTGCTCTTCTATCTTTTGCTTCTGCTGTGCTTCTTTTTTTGCGCGGATTCCAAAAACATCCTCAAAAATATCAGAAATATCATTCCCCATCTGCTTGATATTCCTGCTGGACTCCGGAATGGCGAAATAAATAATCCCCGCGATGATAATAATAACAGCAACCGTGATAATGGCGCTGATGACAGAGTCCCGCTCCATGGTTATCCTCCCACCTCAAAGAGGGAAAGCACCTTCTGTATTCCCTCAAGAGCTTGTTCTTTCAGCGTCTTTGAAAACAACACGAGGACAACAAGGAGAATAAGCAAGATGACAATAATCCCCAGATAGTCCCAGGAAAGATTTGCCTTTTTCATTGGATCGTATCCCAAAACTCCCGGCAATTCTTACCATTGCCTGAAATAAAATTCCCTGAAAAATCAGAATCTTCAGAGATAATAACTTGATCCTGATTCCCCTCCCCTAGCCAGGTATTGTCCTGGTGATCATCCCTAAATCGAATGAAATAGAACCTTCCCCTTTCGAAATTTTCAAGAACATATGCTTCGCGATTATCAAAACAGAGGGAATTGACAGAACCTTTTCTCTGAAAGTTCGCATACGCTGAATTTTTGATCTCGTCTTCCTGAATCACATTCCCCTTCACATCGTGGGTGAGCATATACAACGTAACATTTCTCAGAGGGATAGTGGAGGAAGTCTTGAACATGTAACAATCATAAAGGGTGTCCATTCCCGTAAGGTAGCTAGGCTCAATTACTTCAATCTCCCCTGCCCCATACATTGCCCAGCAATTTCTCAGTAAAGAGACGATCTGCTTTTCCTCTTCCAGTTCTTCACGTATCTCCCGAACCCTGCAGAGGGAAGGATACATCTTAGAAAGGAAGCTCACCTCTGATTTCACCTTGATAGTCCATGCGCAGAGGGATTCCCGTATCGTAAGCTTGTCCGCTTCTTTGCGAATCGCCCATAACACGGAAACGACGGAAATTAAGAAAAGGGATAATAAAATGATAACGATTAAAACTTCCAATGAAAGCCCCGCGCCTTTTTTACTGGAGAACATCCTTCAACCCCCACGCGATCAAGAGAAGAATAATGGCCATGGCGATTGCGAGGATAATATAAATGATTGACTTGACAGCCATCACGCAGTTACTCCCGCGATTTTTGTTGCGAGTATTCCAAACATGAGCATAAACACGAATGCGATGATAACATAGAGGAAAACACTTTTATATAAATTCTTTCCAAGAGATGCTGCCTCCTGGAGGGGGTCAACACCATTCTCAATGCCGTTGGAAAGAACAGTCAGAATAAAAACAATTTCGACAACATAGACGCCCACAACGATTTGGAAAAAATAAGGGGGAATAATCTTCTCCGGTGGGAAAAGATTGGGGATCGCTAAAGCCAAATTTCCTGCTTCTGCTCCCGCCCCTTCCAGCGTAATTTCTCCAAGCTTTTCTGAAAGGATATCAACAATCGTAGTAATCATAGTACCAATAGCAACAACAATTCCCGCGATGACAGGAGTTAAAAATTTAATCTGGGATTTCATGGAGCTTAAGATATCTGAAAGCAGGTCCTTCATCCGCTCTGCAACCTCATGAATCTTGGAGACATAGCTTGAAATGCTTGTTAAAGAATGGGAAACGACCTTCGGGCCCTTTCGCGCGGTTTCTACAAGAATTTTCATCGAACTCTCAATCAAAGGACTAGGAAAAAGTTTCATCGCTCCCCTATCTTTATGGAAAATAGCCTGCTGCACATCCATCCCTAGTTTCCTAATATTGCTATTGACCACGGAGAAAAATTCCCCGCTTCTTGTCCCTTTCATATTCCGCGCAACATTTTCAAATGCTGCCTCAACAGGAATTCCGTCCCCGACCCGATTCCCCAGCTGGAAGAGAGATCCTGCAAATTCTTTTTCAAGCTCAACTGCTTTTTTTCTAATCTCGATTTTTCCTTTGGAGAAAAGCGAATAATATAATCCCAATCCTACCGCAATTCCCAGAGGAATAAAAAGGCTAAAGAATGCGGCGATGTTGCTGAAAGGACCAACAGAAAGTGTACCCATCTCTCCTTTGATTTCCTTATAACCTGGAAAATTTCCCACCAACGGCAATTCAATCTCCGCGACTCCCCCATAATGGAGAACGACAGGAAGCAATCCTATAAAAAGGAGGATTCCTCCCACAATCCATGAAATTGTTTTCATATCCTTGAAGGGAACTCCTAAAAAAATAGCTTCGTTTTTATTTTCAACTGCTTCTTCGATTTGGGTTGAGGGT
>CAZTDJ010000022.1:0-634 GCA_964612835.1 Candidatus Woesearchaeota archaeon | reverse complement strand
GCCTTTTCTCCAAAATATTTGAACCAATATAAAAAACAATGAGGGGCAAAAAAATGTTGTAGAGAAATGCGAGATAGTACCATTTCACTCCCAAAAAAGTTCCGAGCAGGGGCAGGATAATCAATCCCAGGATGGGCAGAATAATTCCCAGCATGTGGAGCATCGTTACAGGACTTTTGATGTCCTGCGCATAATGCAGCATATTCTCATATGTCCCTTCAAGCATGACCTCAAGCGCTTTCTCCAGGAGCTCAACCCTCCTCTTCTCTTCTGGTTCATACAATGAAGATTCAATAAGATGGATGGACTCTATGAACTCAAGATTATAGCCTCTCCACGTTTCAAGGTAGTGATCCAAACTGTCCTTTATCGTGGAGAATTTCTCTGTTTCAACATCCCAAAAAACTTTTTTTAAATCAAGAGCCAAAGGATTTCCCACATGCTCTGCGGCAAACTTGACGGCATTCTCAAGATTTGACGTGTGCTTCATGTACATCACGATATAAAGGATGCACATCACCATCTGGTTTGAGGCTTTCAGCCTCCATTGATTTGCAATTTTATGGGGATAATTCGTCAATGGCTTGATAATCAGTAGTCCAGAAATAATGAGCATGAGGGGGATAAAAAATAA
>CAZTDJ010000021.1:0-9419 GCA_964612835.1 Candidatus Woesearchaeota archaeon | reverse complement strand
AGCACATCCATTATATATAAACCTTTCTATTTTTGTTACCTAAAGGTAAATAAAAATGTGGCAATTACAAATCGGCTAAAAGCCTTCAAAAAACACCATTTAACAACATTTTCAAAAAAAGAAAAGCTTTAAATATCCCCTATAAAATTGATTTAAAATACTCAAAATGGCTGCGGAAAAGGCTTCAGAAAAGATAGTGGAATTGATGAAGCAGCCTGAAAAGATTCGAAATATAGGGGTTTGCGCCCATATAGACCACGGTAAGTGCGTTAAAAAGGATTCTCGTCTCCTTTTGGCAAATGGAGGAATTATAACAGCAGAGAAATTATTTGAACATGCAGCTAAGAAAGGAGAAAAATTTGATGAAACAGACGAACAGATCATCTACAATACCCAAGGCCTCAATATAGGGATTTTTTCATTGAATAAACAAACGGGAAAAGTAGAGAAAAAACCCATTTCCCTCGCATGGAAATTAAAGGGCGGAAAGCTTATTACGATAAAACTTCGGAACGGATTTACCATCACAACAACTCCGGAACATAAATTTATTATCTATAATAATCTTGATTTTGTTGAAAAGGAAGCCCACGAAATAGGATTAGGGGACAGGGTAGTTTGTTCTCGAAAACTTCCCACTGAATGCCAGAATTTTAATATCAAAGAGGAAATTCTAAATCGTTTAAAACGAAAAAGATTTTATGTTCGTATGAAACCTGATTTTGGAAAAAAAGTAAGGGATTTGGTGCTCATCAACGGCATAGAAAATATCTCCTCGCGCATTGGAACGCCTACAAAACCCGCATCTTTTTACTGCAGCGTAAGGAAATATCGCTACCACATCAAGGAAATTCTAGGCATAGCATCGCTTTTTGAGATTTCTTTAGAACAGGTGTATGATAATATTGAGTCAATAGTCTACAGAAACGGTTTTTGGAGAGGAAAGAATTCAATCGCAATTCGCCTGCCGGCACAGGCGCATATGGAATCTTTGTATTATGCTGCCGGGTTGATGGTTGGCGATGGGCATCATAAAAAATTTATTGTTGGAAAAGAAGAACTTGGCAGGGCATTTGTTGAAATATGCAAAAACCTGGGAATCCGCCCTACGTTCAGAAATTACGAAGGAAAAACCCCTGAAGTTGTCACGAATCAAACCTTCATGGAGGTTTTGAACGCGCTCTTTGACTATCCCCCAAAAAAGAAAAGCCACAACGTCAAAATCTCTGAATTTTTGCAGTATTCGCCAAAACACTATGCCGCTAAATTTCTCCAGGGATATTTTGATACGGACGGTGGTGTTGAGAATGGGCGAAGAGCCATAACAATCAGTTCTGCAAGCAATCAAATGATTTCCGATCTTAGCCTTTTTTTATTGCGCTTCGGCTGTATCCCGATTATAGAAAAGGACAATGCCCTTTCTCTTAGTGGAATATCCGCAGTGAATTTTATGCGCGAGATAGGATTTGGCCTTAAGGAAAAAGAAGTAAAAGCGTATGCGTTGATACAGGGAGTAAAAGGAAGCCTTGTGGCTGATGCAATTCCTACAATCTCACAATACAAGAACACTGTTTTGATGAGAAAGCCAAGCGGCCAGTTATATGACACATTAATGAAATTTTGTGACGAATACCATATTCAAAGAGAACAGTTGCAGAGAATAGCAAGCGAGGATATAGCGTACATAGAAGTAAAAGCTATCGAGATTACCGAAGAGAATGAAGTTTATGATTTTACAGTACCAGAAAACCATAACTTTGTTGCAGAAGGGATGATCATTCACAATACTACCTTTTCAGATTCATTATTGGCAGGAGCAGGTCTTATTTCGGAAGAGCTTGCTGGAAAGCAATTAGCCCTTGATTTCAGGGCGGACGAGCAGGCAAGAGGAATCACGATTGATTCAGCGAATGTTTCCATGGTCCATTCTTTGGAGGGCCAGGACTATTTAATCAATCTTATTGACACTCCCGGACATGTGGATTTTGGAGGGGACGTTACAAGAGCCATGAGGGCTGTTGACGGCGCCATTGTTTTGGTGGATAGCGTTGAGGGAGTGATGCCGCAAACAGAAACCGTTCTCAAGCAGGCATTAAGAGAAAGAGTCAAGCCAGTTCTTTTTATCAATAAAGTTGACAGATTAATCCGGGAAGTGAAGCTCACCCCCGAGGAAATGCAAAACAGGTTTGTAGAAGTTATCAAGAATGTGAATGCGTTAATCCGCGCGCTGGCTCCTGAAGAATTCCGGGAAAAATGGCAGGTCAATGTTCAGGCTGGCTCTGTCGCGTTTGGATCAGCATTCCATAAATGGGCGCTTTCATTTCCCTACATGCAAAAAACAAAGCTTTCGTTTAAGGATGTTATTGACGCATATGTGGGTGGAACCTATCAGGAACTCGCGAAAAAAGCCCCCCTGCACAAAGTTGTTCTGGAAATGTCTGTCAAGCACCATCCCAACCCCATGGAAGCGCAAGCGTACCGAATCCTCAAGATATGGCACGGAGAGCTTGAGAGCGAGGAAGGAAAAGCGGTATTGAAATGCGATCCGAATGGACCCGCGATGTTCGTCGTTACCAAAATCGTGATTGACAAGCACGCAGGAGAAATCGCGGCAGGAAGATTATTCTCGGGAACCCTGAAGCATGGCCAGGAAGTGTACATGAACATGGCGAAGAAATCCGTAAGGCTGCAGCAAGTTTCCGTGTACAAGGGGGCGCAACGAATTATTATTGACGAAATCCCCTCGGGAAACATCATCGGTATAGTGGGATTAAAAAACACTTTCGCGGGTGAAACCATCTCTTCATCTCCTGTAGAGCCTTTTGAGGCCATCAAGCACATCTTTGAGCCAGTCGTCACCAAATCTATCGAGCCAAAAAATTCCGCGGACCTTCCCAAATTAATCGAGGTTCTGAAAATGGTGAACAAGGAAGATCCCTCTGTCAAGATTTCCATCAATGAGGAAACAGGGGAAAATTTAATCAGCGGAATGGGAGAGCTCCACCTCGAGGTTATTGAGAACAGGATACGGACAGAGAAAGGCGTTGATGTCATCACTTCTAATCCTATTGTGGTCTACAGGGAAACAGTGACAAAGCTCTCGCCCGTGATTGAAGGAAAAAGCCCCAACAAGCATAACAAGTTCTATTTCAAAGCAGAGCCCCTGAACGAGGGGATTTACCAGGCTATCAAGGCAGGAGAAATTCCTGAGATGAGGATCAAGAAAGATGTCAGGGAAATCTGGGAGAAATTTGTCAACCTTGGCATGGACACCAAAGAGGCAAGAAAAATAAAAGATGTGTACAATGGTAATTTGCTTGTTGATGGAACAAGGGGGATTGTGCAGATTTCAGAGGTGATGGAGATGGTCATGGATTCTTTTGAGGACGTGATGAGCAATGGTCCTATCGCGAGAGAGCCGTGCATGAGGATGAAGATCACGCTTGATGACGCGAAGCTGCACGAGGATGCTATCCATCGGGGACCTTCACAGGTGCTTCCCGCGGTACGGGATTCAATCAGGGAAGCGATTCTAAGGGCAGGTAATCTGATATATGAACCCCTCCAGGTTATCCAAATTGATGCCCCTTTAGATTTCATGGGAGAAATTTCCAAGCTTGTCCAGAACAAAAGAGGGCAATTAATTGAGATGAAACAGACAGATGTTTTTATTACCGTCAAGGCAAAGATGCCTGTTTCCGAAATGTTTGGGTTGACATCTGAATTAAGGTCCGCCACAAGCGGGAGAGGAAGCCATTTTGTCATTGACCAGATTTTCGAGAAGCTTCCCGAAACATTGCAGCAAAAAATTATCAAGCAGCTCAGGGAACGGAAAGGGCTTAAGATAGAGCCATTAGCATAACCATGAAAAAATTTTTGAAACCAGGAGTTGCACTCGGCCTTGCAGGGATTCTTTCGCCATATTTTTTTTCTGATTCCCCTGATTTTTCAGTTCCTCGCTATACGCTCCAGGGAGCAAGAAAAACAGAAAGCTACCATGTTATTCTGAATGAGGGATTGCAGGTTCTCCAAAAAAAGAAAGATCTCAAACTTTTTGAAGGATTTCCATACCGCAAAGTTGTTAATTATTTTGTTGATAGCAACAGGGACGGAAAAACAGACATAATTCATGAAGAGGTTTCAATTCCCAAGCAGATTATCAAAGGCAGTAAGGGCGCAATTGAAATCGAGAAAGAGATTACACTTATTTTCCTTTTTGTCGATGACCCGGACAATGGAAAATACGGGGGGACACTTGACAGAGTTCTATACGACACGCTTGATGAAAAGGGAAATCTCGGCTCTGATGGAAAGTTCGATGGCCAGAGGATCATAAAAAAATGATTAAAATAAAAAAAATTTTAAAGATCGGCATTGAAACAACTTTTGCCTCCTCGCTTCTCTATTTTGGAAGTATGGTTGTTTTAAGCGGTATTGCTGAAATGAGAGCAGAGCCGTTTCACAATAGAAAACAGTTAGAAGAAATGCTCGAAGTAGAAAAGAAAAAATTAGGGATAGAAAATAAGGATATTGATGTGGTAGTTTGCTACACGAATGAAGATTATAAACAGTTTGGGAGACCGTCCGGGTCCTTGGCCTTTAGTGGAAAAAAGACGGATAATACCTACCTTGTTGTTCTAGGCCCGCAAGCCAATAATACATATGGATTGAAGCATGAACTGTACCATATTGCAGACGGGCATTGTGATGCCGAACAAAAGCCATTTCCATTAGATGAACTCTGCTATTTCTTTTATTATGAGCCGCAAGCAGTGGTGTATTCTGCAACAGACTGGAAATGGTAGGAAACACCAAAAAAATTTCTCTTGCAGAAGTTTATAAATATTTAGCGTGTATGCGCTGTTCATGGATGGTTAGAGATATTTAAGATAACTCTCTTTTAAGAATTCGAAATGAAGTTGCTTTTTAACAAACGAAGTTTTTTTAATGAATAAAATGAAGCGTTCGCAAGCAGGCTTTTTACTTCCCCCAAAGAAAGATTTTTTGCACAGGCTATCTTACTTATCTCCTCTTTGAGCGAGGTTCCAAAAACCCCCATATCATCTGTTCCTATCACCACAGGGATGCGATAATCAAAAAAAAATTTGATGGGGTGCTGATCAAGAGGCATTCCGGTCACCATCATATTTGCAGTAGGATTAATTTCAACCGCAATGCTATTCTTTTTAATTGCGGTAAGGACAGCATCCTGTTCTTTTTTTATGTTGTCTATTCTTTGAAGAGTATACGCCTTTCCATAGCCGTCCATTTTTTTATAGAAATTCTCTACATTCATGACAGCAGCAAGGGCATGCCCGATCCTTTTCGCATTGAGAGAGTATATTGCTTGCGAGATGGACTGCAACCCATCCTCAAACGAAGTGAATGTTTCACCTGCATGGGGTACAGAGATAATTCCTGCTTTATTCATCATTTCAAAAACCCGTGCAAAATGTTTGAGTTCAACAATTTCTTTGTTAACTGTATCAACTCCCAGAAGAGTATTTTTTACAGTCCCATCTTCACTCCTTCTTTTTAAAATTTTTTCAACTTCATTTTCAAGATTTTCTATCTTTTCTTTTTGGCTTCCTCTTTGATCATCTCTATACAGGCTGCGCGTGATGGACAAAATCAAGGAGCAATCAAAGTCCGGAAAGTTTTGCTTAAATGATTCAATACCCTCAACATAATCTTGTATGACCCGGAAGGGATCTTTCTCATAACCCTCCCGTACCGGAGAAAAAGGGTCTGCCCGCAATTCTAAATACCGCACTCCGCCCAAATATGCATCGCGACAAACCCATTGCACAATCTTTTTTCTTGTTTGTGATGATACAAAAAGCAAATGCAAAAAAGAAAATCGTGCCATGATTTCATCGAATCGTATTTTCGAGCTTTTTATTTTTTGTCCAGTATAGGGGTATACTTCCTTAAATCTGCAAAATGCCTTTTCACTGTCCTTCTCCATTTCAGTTCCTAAGGGGAATTTAAGGCCTTCCGTGAGTTTGTCAAGAAGCGTTTTATCAAATTTTTTTTCAAGGAGGATAGAATAAATTATTTCGGGGTGCATTGAACCGCTGATGTGTGCATGAAGGTCGTTGAGTTTTGTATTTTCTAGGAGATCCTCTATTTTTTCCATTCTCTTTTTTTACTTGAAGGGATATATTTAAATTTTCCTATGAAGCGGATCCACGCAATCATCCAAAACCTCTTAAGTTCCCCGTTCTCAAACACCCTCATCGAAACCTTTATAAAGTTATATCGAAGCTTTACATAAACCCGAGATACTACGTCTGTAGGAGGGCATAATGAAAAAAGAAGATATTGAAAAATTTGTACATGAAGCTCGCGAAAAAACAAAGAAGCTTAAGTTTTCTCAGCGTTTTGATCTTCTTATCAATTTGAAGAATTTTGACTTAAAGAATACAGAAAAAAAGATTGAATCCTTCATGTTTTTACCTTATAGTCCTGGGAAAAAAAGGAAAATCTGCGCATTAGTCTCCCAGGAATTTTTAATTGATGCAAAAAACAGTTATGATAAAGTTATTTTAGACACTGAATTGCTAACTATTGTTGGAAAGAAGAAAGATGCCAAACAACTCGTAAGGGAATATGACTGGTTCGTGGCAGAGGCGAAAGTGATGCCCAAACTTGCCGCATCAATTGGAAAGTTTTTGGGCCCTAAGGGAAAAATGCCAAATCCAAAATCAGGGGCCATCTTAAAATCCAAGGCAGAGATTGCTGATATCTACAAAAAATTCCAAAATCTCGTCGAGATCAAGCCAAAGAATGAGCCCGTGCTTCGATGTACGGTGGGAATTGAAAGCATGAAAGACGGAGAGGTAGCAGAAAATATTGCATATGTATACAATTCGGTCATCCACCTCTTGCCACAAGAATTACAGAACATCAAAAGTGTTGTTTTAAAGCTCACAATGGGAAAACCAGTCTATCTTACGGGAGGCAAAGATGCCAACTAAAAAACCAGCCCATGTTTCTCAGGAAAAGAAGAAGGTTGTTGTAGAATTGAAAAAGATGATAAAACAGTACCCTCTTTTTGGGATTATCAACCTTGAGAATTTGCCCTCTCCCCAGCTGCAGAAAATGAGGAAGCAATTAAGAGAAAAAGTCACCATTCTGACTGCGAAAAAAAGCCTTATCATGCTCGCTCTTGAAGATTTGAAAAAAGAGATTTCGGGATGCGAACAACTCCTTCCGTATCTCAAAGGAATGCCCGCAATTCTTTTTGCGAGGGAGAACCCATTCAAGATTTATAATCTTTTAAAAAAGAGCAAATCAAAGGCGCCTGCAAAAGCGGGCCAAATTGCACCCACAAACATTGTTATCAACAAAGGACCAACGCCATTTACTCCCGGGCCCATTATTGGTGAACTGGGAAAATTAGGAATCAAATCTTCTGTAGAGGAAGGAAAGGTTGTGATCAATGAAGATACGGTTGTTGCAAAAGAAGGAGAGGCTTTGAATGCGAATGTGGTGACCCTCCTCGCAAATCTTAAAATTGAGCCGATGGAGATTGGCCTCAACCTTTCCTGCATCTATGAAAAAGGAATGGTGTATGGAAAAGACATCTTGGATATCGATGAAGTCGCATTTGGAAAAAAGCTACGCTCCGCGATTGCAGAAGCGTTTAACGTATCGGTTTTCAGCGCATATCCCACCCGGGAGAATAGAAAAGTCCTTATCCAAAAAGCATATAAAGATTCAACTGCTTTGGCACTTGCAGCAGGCATCCTTGAAAAAGATGTGATTGGGATGATCCTGGCAAAAGCAGAGGCGCAGGCACAGCATATTCAATCAAAAGTAAGGTAATAATACGGGAGGAGAAAATGGAATATATCTACAGCGCAATGTTGCTGCACAAGGCAGGCAAAGATGTCAATGAAGTGAATGTGAAAAAAGTCCTTGAAGCAGCAAGTGTAAAGGTTGATGAAATGCGAGTCAAGGCATTGGTCGCCGCATTAGATGGCGTCAATATTGACGAAGCAATAAAGGAAGCAGCTTTTGCACCAGTTCAAGCAGCAGCTTCAGCACCGGCAGCAGAAAAAGAAGAAAAGAAAGAACATAAGAAAGAAGAGAAGAAAGTTGATGAATCTCAGGCTGCAGCAGGATTGGGAGCTCTCTTTGGTTAGTTTTCAGATGAAAGACGCAAAACATGACAGAACCACTGGAAAAAATTAATGAGCCTAGCGACAGCTCGAAGAAGGGAGTTCTTGAGTTAAAGAAAGAGCTGAATGATGTATATCTCAAAAAAGAGGAGTGGTTCAAAAAAAAGGAAGATTTCAAAAAAGAGCTTCATGAACTTATTGTAAGGGCGCAATCTCTCCAGGCGCATCTCGACGCGAGAAATTCTGAAATTGCAAAGCTGAAGAACGAAAGGGACGTTTACAACAAAAAAGTGCAAGGACTTGTTGTAAAAATTAAAAAAGAAGGTAAGCAAACACCTCGCAAGGGAAACCTCGCAATAATTAAAAAGGAAATAGAGGGGCTTGAGAAGAAGATTGAGTTTCAGGCAATTGATTTTTCAACTGAAAAAAAGATGATGAAAAAATTGAAGGAACTCCAGAAGAGATATTTCGACCTTTTGAAGGGAGAGAAGGAATTCAAGGAAAGCCAGGCACTTTCCACAGAGATTGATGCAGCAAAGAAGACCTCAAATGAACTGCACAAGAAAATCCTTGGTTTTACACAAGGTAGCGATGAATATAAGGAGCATATAACAGTTTCAAGAAAAATTAATGCAGTGAAGAAAGATGAGGAAAAAGCGTTTTCCGAGTTTGTGAAATACAAAAATAGCTATGTTGAAATCAACAATTTCCTCAAGAAAAAGCTTGTCGTAGAACAGCAGAAATTTGCAAAAAAATCAGAACCATCCAAGAAAAAAGAAGGGGCAAGGATGAAGTTAGAAGAGAAGAGACGTCTCATTGAAGAAAAAATGAGAAGAGGAGAAAAACTTACGACGGATGACCTTATTGTTTTCCAGGACGTATAGGTTTTCTTATCATTCTTATAAGGGTTTTTAAATCAGAATATGCTGGAATTTCCCTGATGCGGAAAATATAAATCAAGAAAACCCATGTGGTGGCAACATAAAGGGTTGAAACAACCTCCCAAAACACCATGTGGGTTGATTGGAATGTGTTATATCCCTGCGTGACAAGGAGAAAGATAAGAAATTCTATCCTTGCAAGATTGAGGAGGAAAATCATTCCGGCACCCATAAAAAATAGGAGGACCCCTTTTTTGAGGGAGATATTTTTGGTGAGAATAATAAGGAAAAAGAGGAGGTAGTATGCGGAGACTGCGGCGCATGCTTCTATGAAGTTGAGCCAATAGCTTCCGATGATCAACGAGTGTCCCGCAGTATCAAATTCCAGGAAGAGCTTCGTTATCTGGATGGT
>CAZTDJ010000020.1:0-9549 GCA_964612835.1 Candidatus Woesearchaeota archaeon | reverse complement strand
TCACGTTCTTGATCAGCGGCGCTTATACCGCCCCCATCAATTTAACTTTTAATGACAGCTCAAAGCTCCACCAGGCGAACCGCACATTTACCACGAAGGGGAACCATATCTACAATGTCTCCTGCTGGAATTTGACCTATTCCAATTTAACGACTAACGACACTTTTTTCATCGATAATTCCCGGCCCTTTGTGCAGACAGACTCTTTGCAATATCACCTGCTTAGAGGACAGCGAATGTTTTTTTAATTATACTAAAAATGTGACAGAGGATGATACCAACGACAATTTGACATTTACCTACAGCCAAACAACACTAAGCTGCTTTAGCCTGAACTCCACGACAGGAGTGGCCAATTTCACGTGCACCCACGAGAATAATGCAGGGAATTATACGATTACTATTATCGCGCGGGACAATGAAAGTTTAGAAGACTCTGGTTCTGTAGACTACCAAATCCTTGCGGTCAATGATGTGGCGAATATCACGACGGGAACAACGCTGACTGCGGCAACGTACAACAGATATTATAACACTTCTATTAACGCAAGTGACGAAGAAAGCGACGCGATCAATTGGAAGGCCAATGAGAGCTTTGTTAACATAACCAACAGCACCGCGAATTCCGCCATCATCCAGTTCATGCCTGCGAAGTCCCACGTAGGAACATGGAATATCAATATCACTGCGAATGACAGCAGAGGAGCAAACACAAGCAAGGTTTTTACGCTAGTCATCAATGATGGAAATGATCCTCCTGTTTTCGGTTTTGTCTGTGATAATAATAGGACCGTTCCTGAAGAAGTTCTTTTGCGATGCCATGCCAATGGAACCGATCCTGACGGGAACACGTTCAACTTCACCGCGAATGAAAGTTTTTTCAATATGTCAACGAACGGAACAGTTTCTTTTATCGCCAATGACTCCAATGTGGGCAATTATACCATTAATATTACCATCACCGATAATAATTCCATTTCAAATTCAACTCTGCTTCGTTTTAATGTGACCAATATCATCGAGAGCCCGATTATCAGAACGAATTTAACAAATGTCACGACCTATGGCTGGGCGAATTTTACTCTGCTTATCAATGCGACGGATGAAGATTTGAATATCGTCCCCAGTCCAGAATTGCTCACCTTCCAGGATAACACCACTGTCTTCGCGATCAATGTGACATCCGGGCTCATCACCGCCACGTTCAATACCTCGCTGAATGGAACGCATCGCATCAATATTTCTGTGAATGATTCCAACAACCAGTTTACGTTTGTCATTATGAACCTGACCATTGTCGCAAATGAGCTTCCAGTCATTGATGCTATCTCTAATATTGTTTGTATCGAGGGGCAACGGTGCAACATCACCATCACAGCAACAGACGCGGATAGCGATACCTTGCAATTTTATGATAACACAAGCCTCTTCGCGATTAATATCAGCACAGGAAACATCACCTTTACCCCCAATTTTACTGACGCGAATCTCGGAAGCAATTATACCTTCCTTATTACCGTGAATGACACAAAAAACGCGAGCACTACGGCGCTTTTCAGGCTCAACATCACTGACGCCACAAACAATACCATTCCCTCCATCACTGTTTTATCCCCCAGCAATACCAGCACCGTGAATGTCTCGGAGAACAGCAGCGTACGATTTTTGATTACGACGACAGATGTTGACGCGGACTCTTTGGAAACGTTATGGTATGTTGATCAGGTGCTGAACAGAAGCGGCTCTGACATCGAGGATTTTAATTACACCCCTGGCTTCAGCGCGGCAGGCATCCGCAATATCACAGTGAATGTCTCAGATGGAAACGTGCAAAATGTTTCCCTTTCCTGGACAGTGAATGTGACCAATGTAAATCTCCCTGTTTTTTTGAAAAAGAACGTGAGCAATATAACCGTAACAGAGACAACTACTTACGAAGAAGAATTAGAAGATCATTTCGATGATCCAGACGTCTATAACAAGACGCTTGTGAATTACACCTTCTTCACGGTCAACCAACTGGATACGTTTGAGAACCAGTCTGAATGGGCGGCTTTTGCAAATGATACTGTCACATTCTCTGCCAACAATACTGCCGCATTTGTAAAGCAGGGAAATTACTCGGTAAAGTTTGCACTCAACAATTCAGATAAAGGCGCTGGAACAGTTATGAAAAATTACTCGAGCCAGAATTCCAATAATTCAATTTACATGAGGATGCAATTTTATGTGGACGGCATTAATGGAATCTGCTCAGGAATAGTTTGCAACAGCTCAGTTTCAGTGCTGGATGTGCAGCTCAACCTTACGAACGCAACAAGCAATCTTACGTATTTGTCAAGCATCAGGACTTTAAAAAAATCACAACTTAGCGAAGGATGGAACTTATTGAATATTTTGCATGGCAATGAGGACTGGACAGGAATTCAGGGGATTATATTTACATTCTACGGAAATAATACGACTAATTCAGCAGACAATTTATTTTTTATTGATGACTTGGAATTTGCAACAAATAGCACAGGCAGTATAACTGTAGTTATTAATGAAACTACTGATGTTGCTTTAATTACTGCATCAAGGACAACGGGCGCTGTCAGTCTGTTTTTTGTTGCAAATGACTCCGATTATACTGCAGAATCAAATGAAATTTTTGTTACTGTTGGCGCCGCATCCTCTGAATTAACCGCGACACCATTGGGGGCGGGGGGCGGGGGCACAAACACAGAAGTTGCTTCTATTAATATTGATGCGCCAGAAGGAGTAGTAGGAAAAACGTTTTCCCTTTTGAGTATTCCCCTCACGATTGTGAATAGTGGGCAGGTCGAACTTAAAGACATCTCAGTACAGGTCGCTTCCACCATTGACGGAATGAAGTTTAGTTTTGATGGGGAGACAGAATTTGCTTCTTTAGCAGCAGGATCCCAGAAAGGGTTAACGCTGAAAGTGGATATTGGGAATGTCATCCCGCAGGAATATATCATTGAGGTAAAGGGGGCCGCAACGCAGCCATCGGTGAAAGACAGCGCGAAGATACAGGTGAAGGTCATTGATGAAAAGGCAGAGGAACAGCAGCGGCTGCAGAAGAAGCTGGTTTTTATGGTCGACCTCTTTAAGGAAAATCCCGAATGCCTGGAGCTGCAGGATCTTTTGAAGACCGCGGAAGGGGAGTTGAAAGTGGGCAATGTAGCAAACGCGGAGCGATTGATGGACAGCGTTATTGACAGCTGCAGAGACCTCATTACCTCAAGGGCAGAGAGAGTGACAAAAGAGAAAGAGGAAAAATTTAATTGGCCATTAACCATTGCAGGAATTTCTGTGTTAAGCCTTGTTTTGCTTTCCTATTTCAGCGGCAAGTTTACGCGACTAAAACCTAAGCGCGATTAAAACAAAAATTTTATAAATAAACTATCTAAATTTTAAAAGATGAAAAAACAAAATGAGCAGAGAATAACAAGGAATACGCTCATAGGCGATATTGTACAAGATTTTCCCTCAATTATTGGCATCCTTTTGGAAGAAGGGGTGCATTGCGTGGGATGCGGAGCTTCTTATTCAGAAACTGTCGAGGAAGGGCTTGCGGCTCATGGAAAAACAAAAGAAGAAATTGAAGAGGTTGTAAAAAAATTAAATAGCGCAATCCCGGAAGAAACAGGAAGCGATGATATCCTTTTTGTAACGTCTCACGCCGCTTCAAAACTTAAAGAAATTCTTAAGAAACAAAAAAAAGGGAATAGACTTAGAATTAAGGTTATACCGGGAGGCTGTTCAGGATACCAGTACAGTTTTGAATTTGATTCTGCACAGGGAAAAGAGGATACTATACTTGAGCTTGAGGGGGGAGACATAATCGTTGACGCAGAAAGTTTGAAGCATCTCCAGGGGTCAAAAGTAGATTATGTTGATAGCCTTCAAGGCGCAGGATTCAGAATAAGCAATCCCCATGCGAAAAAAACATGCGGATGCGGACAGTCTTTTCGTTAAGGAACTCCTGATTTATTAAAAATTGATAAAATGGATATCTTAAGTTTATGACCTGCCCTTAAAAAGAGGGAAAGCAGCTGGAAAGTGACTCATCCCCGCGGCACCAACAGGGATAAGATATAAAAATGAAGATATTGCCTTTATATCTATGGAAAAGAAAGATGGAAGATTGCTCCTTAAATTGCAGCGAAATGAGTTTACTGCACACCACATTTATCTAAAACTTGCAAAAAGTTTGAAAGACCGCCATAACAAGGATGTTCTTGAGGAAATCGCGCGTGATGAATTAAAGCATTATTATTTTTGGAAAGCGTATACAGGAAAAGACGTGAAGCCAAAATTCCTGATGATTTCTTTCTATTTTTTGATCTCAAAACTTTTTGGGCTTTCCTTTGCTCTCAAGCTCAGGGAAAAATCAGAGTTTCACGCTTACAGCCATTTGCTGAGTAGATTCCCCCAGCTTTCTTCTATGATAAAAGATGAGCAAAAACACGAAAAAGTTCTTTTAAGTATGCTGGACGAGGACATTATTAAATATGCAAGTTCCATTGTTTTGGGTTTGAATGACGCACTCGTGGAATTGACTGGCGCTCTTGCAGGATTGACCCTTGCGCTCCAGAATAGCAATCTCGTCGCCATTGCGGGATTGATTACAGGAGTTGCAGCTTCCCTTTCCATGGCGGCATCAGGGTACCTTTCGTCAAAAGAAGAGGTAAATCATGACAAAAAACCTCTTACCTCTGCATTTTACACAGGGATTACGTATCTCTTCACGGTTTTTCTTCTCGTTCTTCCATACTTCTTTTTTAGAAATGTCTACGCTGCTTTAGCATTGATGCTCCTTATTGCCATTTTGATTATTTTTACATATACTTTTTATATTACCACTGCAAAAAGTCTTCCCTTCTGGCGCAGGTTTATTGAGATGGCAATCCTCTCCTTGAGTGTTGCCTGTATCAGCTTTGGGATCGGGCTCCTTATTCGGGCAGTGTGGGGAGTAGAAGTCTAAGATGGGGAAGAAGATCCTCCTAATCGCACTTTTTATTTTCTGTGTTGACCAGCTCACAAAATTTTTTTTGAAAGATGTGGATTCCTTTTTGACCACCCCTATGAGAAATACAGGAATTGCTTTTGGGTTTTTTCAAGGCTACAATCTTCTTTTTGTGGGGATTACTCTTGGGATCTTGGGGTTTATCTTTTGGGGGATACACCGCATTTCTCAAGATCTTCATACAGCGATGGGCCTTTTGGTAGGGGGGGCATTAGGAAACCTTTTTGATAGAATCTTTTTTGGATATGTTGTTGATTTTATTGATCTCAAATTTTTTCCAGTTTTTAATGTTGCGGATTTTTCTAACACGCTCGCGGTCTTTCTTATGTTTATCTATTTTTTAAAAAATGAAAGAGTCGCCATTATGCAGGGGAAAAAAATTCTTTTGAAGGATGTGGCCTTGTGCGAGAATATCTTCTCTCGAGCGAAAGGCCTCATGTTTTCAAAACCTCTGAAAAAGGGGGAGGGACTTTTAATCCCCTTCAAATCCCCAACAACGAGAAATGCGCTCCATATGCTTTTTGTATTTTTTCCCATTGACATCTTCTGGCTTAACTCTCGAGGAAAAATTGTTGATATTCGCAAGAATGCCTTACCATTCACTTTTCTTATAACTCCCAGGAAACCCGCTTCTTTCGCTCTTGAAGTAAAACCCAAGTCTTTACTTCTTGGCGCGGGAGATATAATTCAGTGGAAGAGCAAGCCAAAGAAATAAATAGTCCCTATCCCTGCGAGGATGAAGAAAAATTGCAGGAGTGATTTTGCAAGATTTTTTTCCTTTTTAAGTTCAGGAAGCAAATCAACGCTTGCAATGTACAGAAATCCTCCGGCAGAGAGGGGCAAAAGAAAGTTCTCAAGGTTCTGGATTTTGATGGTGGAAAAGTATACCACGAGAGCACCTGCAAATGCAGTGAGGGATATACACACATTCATCATGACTGCTTTCCACTTTTTGAATCCCCCATACAGTAAAATCACAAAATCGCTTATCTCTTGGGGGATCTCATGCACCATGATTGCGAGTGTGCTAAGAACACCCAGTCGCACATCAATGAGAAAACTGCTTGCGATAATAGCTCCATCAAAAAAATTGTGTATGCCGTCTCCAATGAGGTTGAGATATGTAAATTGATGGACGTGCTTTTTTCCTTGGTGGCAGTGATGCCAGTACAAAAATTTTTCAATAATAAGAAAAAGAAGCATTCCGAGGATAACCATAAGAAAGATGCGCTCGCTATTTTGTTTTGTGAGGGCTTCTGGCAACATATCCAAGAAAGCGACAGCCAACAGTGAGCCAGAGGCAAAAGAGAGGAAGAAAGGCAAGAAGCGATCGAGGTCTTTTTTGAGGAGAAGAAGCAGGATGCCTGCGAGAGAAATAATACTCACGACAAAAATTGCTAAAAGGATAAGAAATAACATCTTTAGGGAAGCTGATTTTCAAGTTGCTCTTTGGGAGCGTTATTCTTCTTTACTTGTTCCTGTATTCTTTTGGCTTCTGCTTCTAAATCAACCCCGAACTCTTTGAGGTTTTTGATGTGGAGTTGCATGAGCTGTTCCACAATGTTCACCATTTTAATGAGCTCTTCTCTTTCCTTTGCAAGTGTCGCAATGGAGCCTTTGTGGAAACCAACCTGCTCCTCTTTGGACATTTTTATTTCTGTCATATTTACTTTATTTATTTTTCCCTTTCTTAAATCTTTCCTTTTTTTCTTGGATATAATATTCAAAAATTTCTTTGAGACTATTTGTGGGCAATCGTAAATTGTTTCTTTTTTTTAGCAATTGTGTTATATATGTTTGAATGTTGTTGCAGCATGTCGCGTATGTTTTGAAAATGCGTCGTTTATTATGGTTTGTATGCCTCTTTCCATTTTTGATGATAAACTGGCTATCGTAAGGGTCTGCTATGTCTTTGTTTTTGTGCCCCAAGATTTCTTTGAGGATATACACCTTTTTGAAATTTTCATGCAGGTTCGGATAAAACAAAATGATGTTTGCTTGCATCCATTGATTCATCGTCAAAACAAGATCCGCATGATCAATATCCGCCTGTTCTAATTTTCTTGGAATGTGAGATGCTGCGCGTGTGCCTTTTAATACGTGGACTGTGTAAGGGTTTACTGATTTTTCTGGGTGTATTCCCCGAGAACGTACCTCAAGAGAGATGTTCTTCCTTTCGCATGCTTTTTTCATTAAGTATTCTGCCATGACGCTCCTGCACGAGTTTCCGGAGCATACAAAGAGAATTTTTTTTATTTTCATTTAGAGATTTATCATATCCCACTTTGATTCATACTTTGAAATGAACTTTTTGCATTTTTTTGACTTTATTTTTTTCTTTGTTCCAAGTGCGGATTTAATATTTGTTTCCCCATGAAGAAATCGATACACGGCTTCGTACTCTCGGTTATTGATCTCTTCTGTCATATCAAGATCCGACGTCGATACAAGCAGGCGCATTGTTTCTTTTAGTGTCCCGTATGTTTGTTTTTTTGATTTGTGGTGCAAGCTTGCATTAATGATTTTGTCTTTTACTTCTACGATATAGCCTAATTTCCAAAGGACCAATTTGGCATATACAAGCCGATTTTGCGAAAATTCATAATCAGTGTCTCGGTACGTAAGCAGGATAAAAGGATCTGCGTCATTGATTTGAGTTTCCAGCTTTGCGTAATGGCACCCCAACTTAATCTGGGAAAGAAAGGAGTCATCCTTCACCAGTATCTTCACTTCCTGCTCCGAGCAATCGATTTCTGGATCTTTCGTTAAAGAGGCGTAGCTTTCGAGCAACCCCCGGAGAGCAAGATTTTTAATTTTTTTGTAGTTTTTTTGTTGATAGGCAAAGTATTTCATTAATCCTTGTTTTGAGGCATTTTTTTCTACATCAATCGCCTCTATCTCTGCAATATTTTTAAATTTTTTGTGGTAGATCTTTGTTGTCGAATTTTTGACAGCCTCAAAGAGCATATTTATTGATCTTTGATGAAGGTAGCGAATGCAGTCATGGAGCGTTATCACCTTTCCTTTTATTTTTGAGCCCTGTGTCGCAACGTTCAATTTTTCTGTGGTTTCATAGAGTTTTTCTAAAAAGCCAAATGTTTCCTCTTTGGGTCTTGCGCCATCAATAATGGCCTCCAGCCCCAGCACATTCTCAATCCCCATCTTATCTGCCCTTCTTATTGTCTTGTGTAAGTTTTTATCTTTCCACGAGAGATAAAGGGAAAGTGCGTTGACAAGAAGCTTATAGCTATCAAGCATCCCCTGAATTGCACCAATACACTGATCATATTCTTTTGTTATTTTTCCAACCTTTCCTTTCCATGGTTCTGCGGAGTATGCGGAGAATTTTATTCGGATGTTTGAAAGATGATTGAGCGCATCTTCATTTCTCTGTAGGACATCATAAAAGTGACCTACATACTCCTTTTTTGTTGAAGCCCCCATGTTTTTTCATAAGGTTCTATAATATTTAAATTCCCCTATAAGTATTTAAAGGGTTAATCTTTTTATAGGCAAAAATGGAAAATCAATCCTACCTCTTTCTTTATATTTTATATATGGGGGTTATGGGGGTCATCTCTTTTTATGTATACCGACAACGGAAGATAATTGATGAAATGCATGGGATGATGATAGGGATGACTTTTGGGATAATAACGGGATTGGTTACTGCAATGCTTTTCCTTATCCCCACCGGAAACTTTCTTTATGGAGTTATATGGGGAAGCCTTGTGGGATTATTGTTTGGAATCCCCTTTGGTAAATTGGGGGGACATTTGGGCGTTATGGAGGGAGTTGTTGCAGGCCCCATGGGGGGAATGATGGGGGCCATGCTTGGACAGATGGTAAGGCCTTTTGATATAGAGATTTTTATGCCATTCTTTACATTTATTTTCTGGATTACAATGGTTGGAATTACCTATGCAGTAAATTGTAGGGCAGATGCTTGTTGCAATCCAAAAGGCAATACAAAAAAGAACAAAGGAAAGGATAAAGTTTCCAATAAATTTATTTTGCTCTGGTCATTGGCAGCTATCGTTTTATTAATAGCAAGCTTTGTTTTGCCTTTTTCAATAGAGGATAAAAAACTAAATACAATTGATTTATCAAGCAAAACAAGTGGTCAAGATTTAAAATTGCCGCCTTATCTGCAACAGCTTACAAAAGAGGACAGAAAAGAAGCGGCAATAAAAGGCGACTATCAGGAAATTGACATGAGAATCAGCGCATCTAAATATTCCCCAAATGTTATAATTGCACAGAAAAATATTCCGCTAAAAATAAATCTCTACGCTGATGAAAATGCAGGCTGCGCAAGAGAAATTGTATTCTCTGACTTTAATGTTGATAAGATAGTTCCTGCAGGGGGAAAGGAAACAATAGAAATCAATCCGACAAAGGAAGGAGAATTCAAGTTTAGGTGCTCGATGGATATGATTCGTGGAAAGCTTCTTATCGTTTGATGGGGAAAACTATTTAAAGGGAGTTTTTTATGTGCTGAAAATATGGCTGTC
>CAZTDJ010000019.1:0-9783 GCA_964612835.1 Candidatus Woesearchaeota archaeon | reverse complement strand
CGGCTCATTTACGCTGAATACAGAAACAGATACTTTCACAGAAACCCTCTCTACCTCTGTGGAGATTGAGCTGAATATTTTCAATAATAATTACCAGCTCTTGCGTTTTGATGTCGAGGATGTGGGGAAGCTTGACGAGGTGAATCTGCTCTTTTTTGTCAGGGAGACAAGAGGGAGATTAAGGGTCGCGATAAATAATCATGTGCTCTTCTTCGGAGTTCCCGGAGAGTCTGAAATGATCCTGAAGGTTCCTGTGGAGAGGCTCAAGAATAGCAACCAACTTGAGATAAGCGCCGATATCCCGAAGCCCTACATCTGGGAAACCAACAGGTATGTTATTGAGGATGTCAAATTAGTGAAGAAAGTTTTGAAGGACAACAGGGTATTTTCCAAGATTTTCAGTGTCTCAGAGGCGGAGATTGCGGGAATGTCCAAGGCTTTTGTCGACTATTTCATCTATTGCAATGTTGAGGACGGCGGCATGCTCAAGGTCTTCCTGAATAATGAGCTGATGTTCAGCGACCCTGACTTGTGCGAAAAAGACAAGCCCAAGATCGAGATCCCCAAAGACGCATTGCGGCCAGGAAAGAATAGTATTAAGTTTGAGGTTGACAAAGGAAACTATCGGATTGAGGAAGCGCTGGTGACAGGAGACTTGTCGGATAGCTATCGAACGAAGTATGCATTCAGGCTGCCAGAGTCCGCTTTCAGCTCCTTGAAAAGTGGAAAGGATCTCCAGCTTCTTTTTAGATTTCCTGATGATCAGAAAAGGAGAACGATGGTCGTTACTGTGAATACCCACCAGATCAACATCGACACGACCCAGGACACATACGCAAAAGTGATTGATAATTATGTCAGGCTGGGAGAAAATTCTGTAACATTAATACCCAAGACAGATGTTGAAGTTCTTGAGATGGAAATTAAATTAGAATAGATTTTTTCTCTTAAACTCTACCACAAAGTTTATTAAGAGTCTTTTATTGTAAATACGAAGGCAAAAATGAAAGAATCAACAAAAGTTTTTTTGACTGTGGGAGCGATACTTACAGGAGTGCCCAGCCTTTTTGGCCTTATGGTCTGGCAACTGCATAATGAAAGGCTTAGGGATACTCAGGAAAATTTAGATGGCATTGTTCTTGCAGAATCAGAAAGTTTTTTCACACATCCCTTGAGTCCTTTTGCTATTGCAAATACAGCACATCCACTCAATCACCCCCCGGAGGAGCAAAATAAAAATCATAATTATCTTATATGGAATAGTGACAACCGCCTGGTTTTAGTGTATACCCAAGACAATAGCGATCCATGGAATGTCCTTGAGCAGGTAAAAACAGTATGTTACAGACAAGGCAAGGAAACACAGATTGATATCCTGCCCTATGTATTCCGTGAAGGCCAAAAAGAAGAAGTTGGTGCAGCAAATATGTTTGTTGATGTGCCAGTATATCAACTCAAAGATATTGTTCAGGAATAAAAATTAAAGGGCCTTTTAAGGAGTAAGTTAAAATCGCGAGATAGGGAGGAAAAATAAAAATGAAACAAATATCAAACAAAACATTGGCGGCAATTGTGCTCGCATCTTCCGCAGTTTCTATTGTTGGATTGGAAGTATATAACAAGATGATAAATATAGAGGTAACATTGAAAAGTGATTGCCCAATACTGCAAGAGGGATTTACAGCAGAAGTTACTGAAAAAAAGGAAGAACCCAGATTTTTGCTTCCGGGAAACAACTATTTTTTGGACTTCGAATTTTTAGATCCAAAGGCGGAAGGGAAAACATTTTATGGAGTTGATCAGCCAATTAATTTTAATCAATATCGCGCAATTGAAGTCGGGGACAAGGTTGTAATAACTATGTATAGTAAAGATGGTAAAAAGTGGTATACCTCTGTAGCCAAGGCAAGCTGGCAAGAGTGCCCTAAAAAATAATTTTAACAAGAAAAATTCTGGATAGAATCCCCTTTCAGAAAAGCTTTATATATAAACAAAGCCAAAATACAGCATATGGCGTCTATTGAAGGAATAGTTGCTGCTCTGCTTGCCGGCGTTTTTCTTTTAATACTTGCCCTTTTCGCCATGAAGCGGTATAGGCAGCAAGGAATGCAGGGGTTAAGCCCGCAAAATGTCGTGAAGGTTGTCGTTGACCAGGCAAAAGAAGTCTCGAAGTTTTCGTTTGGATTGCTGGTTGTTCTGCTGCTGCTGATAGGAGTGGTCTGGCTCACGATTTACGCGTATTATGCGGGAGAGTCGGGGTTTCTTACACAGACATACACAGACTACAAGGCGAAATTTCTCAACACAGAGTTCATAAGCTTCTTAGTCCAAATGTTCAAGAAACCGCAGTCCTTGTTTGAGCCTACAGGGGGGGGACAGGATATTGGCGGCCAACCCAACGGGATATTCATTAAAACATTTGAGTCTCTGAAAGGGAGCAATATTATCAAGGGAGATCAGGCAACATTTGAATATGAGATTGTAAGATCTGAAATTAATTACACAGCGATCCCCGTTTTTGTGGACTGCCAGGTCGATGAGTATCCAGAAATAAGGCATAAAATTCTTCCCAACGAAAAGCTCCTTATCGACAAGCCAACAGCAACGGCGCATTGCGTCCTGAACGCGGAAGATTTGAGTGAATTGAAAGCAGGAAGCTATATTGTTGAAGCGTCCCTTCTCTATGATTTTAAAACAAATTCCAGTCTTGATGTGTATTTTGTCAGCAGGGATTCCATGGTGAAGGATTTTTTCAGGAAAGAATTGCAGGGAGTAAAATCAGATTTCATTCGGAGCACTTACTATGGGGAGCCGCTGAAGATCGCGATTTCTCCCAGCAAGGATACCAAGCAGCCCATCTCTCTTGAGAAAAGGGTCGTTGACGACGTGGAATTTTCAACGATGCTCCTGTTTATCAATCTCAAGCCAGAATGGACCGGAAGTGCGTTCCTCAAAAGACTCCAGATCACGCTTCCGAAGGGAATCACCATCAAAGAGGATACGGAAAACGCAGCGTGCCCTTTCGCAAAGGTAACCTCACATTCAAAGACAGGAGAAACAGCATATCTCTTGCAGCAAGAAGAAGTGAAGAAGCTTCCTATCCTTGGCGTGGGAAACAAGCTCAATTATGTCTGCTATCTTAAAGATGATGGAACCTTGTTTGAGAATGCGGATTGGGTGAGAAAGCAGTACTGGGCAGAGGCGGATTACACGTTTGTCACAAGCCCCCTGAGAACAACGATTAATCTCGCGGGAGCGGTTGCTTAATCATGAAAGCGTTTTTTATTTCTATCCTTATTTCGCTCCTTTTTTTGTATGGGTGCGCAAACCTTCTTGTTCCAGATACTGATGAATCAGTTCCCGCGAATCGTTTTGGCATATCAGGATTGCAGGCGCTTATCTCTATTATCCCTGTGCAGCCAAGAGTAAAAGTTCCCATGAGCGTGCTCTTTGAAGTTCAGAATGTGGGGCAAAGCGATATCACCCAAGGGACCATCTGCTTGCATGGCCCACAAGAAGAGCACTTTGAATTTTTTGAGGAATGCGTCTGCCAGCCCATGCCCGCATTGGAAGGAGAAAAGGAGATTCTCACTCAGCAAGGGAAGCAAAAAATTCCCGGAGAGAAAGATACGGTGTACTTCAAGGGAATTTACTCCCCTCTCGTTCCCGGACAAGAGGTGCTTCAGGCAAAGTTGAAATATTTGTACAAGACAACCGCGACTGTTGACGCGTGCGTGAAAAAGGAGGTGTACAAAAGGGACGAATGCAGCTGGCTTATTGAAGGGGTTGTATCGAGAAATATTCTCAAAAAGGTTTCAAAAGGCCCTTTGAAAGTTGCGAGAGTATCTGAAACGCTCGCGGACACAGAACGGGGAGTTGTCATGTCTTTTGATATTGATGTGAAGGACACAGAGCGATCACATGGCAAAGTCATTGACCGATCAGGGGATTATTTCAGCTGCAAGGAGCAGGAAGAGGGGGAGATTAAGGTGGAAATGTTTAATGTTCCCGTGCTTTCTCAGCCATTGACATGCCCCCCCATCAAGCTGGACCAATTTGGAGAAGGGAAGACACGATGTGAAGCAGTGCTCAAGCCGACGCAAAACTATCGGGAAGACGCGCGTATTGAATTGACGTATGGCTATGAATTAAATTACGGAACCCTAATCAATATTGTCCGATGAAGTTTCATCTTTTTCTGGATGTTTTAGATCATACAATTATTCCTTATATCTGTGGTCAAAAACTATTTTCTCTACTTACAACTCCTTTAATCCTTCAGAATAAGAAAAAATTATCCTCAGCTTCCCTATCCTAATTCGGGAACTGCCTTTTAGATCATAACTTAGATGTTTGTATCTTGCTGGATCCTTCGCTACTTCTTCAATTTTGGTCTTAACCCTGTTCTTCACACTTTCATCCAGCTTATTAAAATCTTTTGAGAATTCCTTCGTTGGTAATATTCTATAATTTGTCCCAGTCATCAAAGTCCCTCTTTTTAATTTGTTCTTTGGCCTTATTGTAAGACTTCATAAATTGAGGGTTGGATATTAATTCAATAGATTCAACAATAGAATCAAATTCATCTTTAACTTTTATAAGATCCTCTACTGCCCGTTTATTTATAGATATTGTTTCCATAAAATCTATAAGTAATTTGTATTTATATTTTTTATGGCCGTGGCTTTCTTTGGTTTAGCCTTCGAAATTTTGCTCTGTAAAAGGTATATAAGACAAGTTATACCAGACGCTAACTTAATAGTTTATTGAATTGACGTATGGCTATGAATTAAATTACTGAACCCTAATCAATATTGTTCGGTAAATCCTACATCCATTTTTCAGCCAGAGTGTAGAGCGCATATATTCCACTATATGTCGCAACTGTGGAGAAAAACCCATGATAGAAGGCGCTTCCATAAAGAATGCACCTGCTCCGATTCCCATCCATTATAGTTGGTTTATTTCTTTTTGTGTCTTGTGCGATTTGAATTATTCCATAGACAGGAATCCATTGCTTCCAGTCAGGTTTTTCCTGTCTTTCTGTTTCCAGTTTTAATTCTAATGACATTTTTTATGGTTCCGTATAGTTTGATATGGGGCAACTATTTGCTCCTTGACTCCTGTAATAAATTTTTATTATTTTCTGCATTTTATTTTTGATATTTTTCACACCATTTTCTGTATATTAGATCAAAATTAGTAAACATGGTCATACAGTACCCTGCTCTTTCCGTTACAAATATTGCTTCCACAAACATGAAACGAAACGATAAATAATCAATCAATGCTTCATTTTTTATTTCTGCTAATGAACCATCTTCCAGGATATCATACGCCTTAAAATAGTCTTCTGTTTTTCTTATTAACATATAATCCCTAAAATCATTGCTCATAATATACTCTCTCATTTCACCATTATCATAACTACATCTTACTCCATCATAACCATCAATTAATAGTGCGTCCATAACCCCATCGTTGTTGAAATCGTATGTCCGCCTTAAAGGAAGATTTTCTGCTTCTTTTACGAGCTCATCAAGGCTGGGATTTTCTTTTAATTTTTCATTGAAGTCATATATCTTTTTGCAAACCATGCCAAAATCAAGGCTTTTAAGGATTATTTTTTCTTTCCACTCCCCCACCTCTCGTACTACAACTCCATTTCTTGAACTGAAAGCAATATCTCCAGAAAATTTCATTTTTCCATATGCATCTTTTCCAAACATATAAATTTTAAAGCCCTGTTGCAAATACTCAACTTTATTTATGTAATTTATAGTGCCATTTTCATCTTTGAATTCAATTATTTCCTCTCCAATTATTTGATTCATCGTGCTATTTTTATCTCCGGATTCAAGTGTTTCCTCAACTGTTTCCGCTTCTGGTTTATAGTAGTACTTGCATGTCAGGCTTCCTGCAAAAAGAGGAGCTATTAATAAACCAGCCAATGTTGTTTTTATTTTGTTTTTCATTTTTGTTTTCATCTTAAGGCCTCATCCATCGTGATTCCCAGTAGCTGACATCTCCTTCATCATCAACAACCCCCAATAGAAGCCTTTTTCTTGTTGAATTTGCAACCCTATTTTTTGCCGAAAACTCATACCATGTCAGAACTTCCCCTTCATGGACAGGATAGAGAATCCATTTCGCGTGGTCCTCCCCTGGCTTTACCCCTCTGTCATACACCCTAAAATCAGCGCCAAACTTAAGGGCTGTTTTAACAATATACCCTCTGTCCCTCATATCAGCATACGCGCGATACCGCTCCCAGACATGGGGCTCTGTTTTTTTTGATTTTTGGAGGAGGAACTCAAAATCCATTTCTTTCTTTTTTCCATCCAAGATTATAATCCTCTCTTTTTCAAGGAGATACAGAGCCTCAACAAGCGTTAATTCAACCTTGTTTCTCCTTATTATCCCATAACAACTTAAATTAAAAAGGTCTCGCGCCTCATCAGAATTTTCTGTAACAATCTTGCCTTTTAAGAATTGGCAGGTGATCTTTTTTGTTTCCATGACACTTTTCAATTAAAAAAGGTTAAAAAGCTTTTTGTTTTTTAATTCTGTATGGAAATAACCTTTTTAGGAACCGGCTCCATGATTCCGACCCCTGAGAGGAACCACCAGTCTCTTTTTCTAGAGCATAATGGAAAAGGGATATTGGTTGATTGCGGGGAAGGAACCCAGAAGCAGATGAGGATTGCGGGGGTGCGGCCTTCAAAGATAGATATTATCCTTCTCAGCCATTGGCACGGAGACCATGTTCTTGGATTGCCCGGGCTTCTTTTTACCCTTTCTAACTCCGAGTTCAAGAAAAACCTCAAGATTTTTGGCCCTTCTGGAACGAAAAGGCAGTTTGAGCACATGCAGAAGGCGTTTTTGATGCACTTAAAGTTCCCCATAGAAATTTTTGAAATTAGCGAGGGGATTTTTCATGAGGGGGGGGAGTTCTACCTTGAGGCAATTCCTCTTGAGCACGGGCTTCCGTGTTCAGGATACCGGTTTATTGAAAAGGAAAAGGTGAAAATTCTTTCAGAGAAGCTTGAAAAAAAGTACCATCTCAAGAATCACCCGGTTATCCGGCTTCTTCAGGAAGGAAAGGATATTGAATGGAAGGGGAAAAAGATTAGGAACGAGGATGTCACCAAAAAAATTCCTGGAAGGGTGATTGGCCTTGTCTGCGAAACGCGAATGTGCAAGAATGCGATCCGAGTGGGGCAGCATGCCGACCTTTTGATTTCTGAAAGCACCCACCTTGAGAGGGATAAAGATGAGAGGTATATGCACCTTACCCCTGGAGAAGCGGCAACCATCGCGAAAAAGGCAAAGGCAAAAAGGCTTATTCTTACCCATTTTAGCCAGCGCTACACCCACACCAAAGAGCTGCTTGAAGAGGCAAAAAAAATTTTTCCCAATGTTGAATGCGCGAAAGATTTTATGAAAGTTATCCTATAAATTCTTAAAAAGGAAAAGTTCTGACCACAAGGAACCTACGGCGTACAGGAATGCCACTAGAATATTTTCGATGATTGCCAACGAAGGAAGAAAAGCAAAGAATAATGCATTAATCAAGAGCATGGCAAGAAAGCCAACAAGCCAGATGGAAAGCATGCACAAAAATATTTTCGCGACATGCGGTTTATGCTCAAAAAAGAATTGGCCTGATTTCTTCAGGGAGGCATACGCTCCTTCATGTTTCATGAAAAGGAAGGGGTATCTGAAGAGGATTGCAAGCCGAAAAACGACAAACAGGATGAATACAAGAAGGATAAGGAGCCAGCCAAAAAAGAGGTTTTGCCAGAGGAATGAAAGAGAGAGGATAAGGGCCGAAATAACTCCAAGCCCGATATACAGGAGGAAGAGCAGGATATTGAGAAGCACGACCGTCCAGAAATATCCCAAGGACTCACGATAGGAAGAGATCGTTTTTGGTTTTTGCCCATGAACAATTTTTGTGATAAGGGTGTACTTCCACGCGCTTGCAGAGACTCCCACAACGAATGTTGCAACAAGAAACGTGATGAGAGAGATGGCGACCCTGAGAAAGTTTTCAGAGAAAAATCTATAGAGCTCAAGCTGCTGCGACTCAAGCTGCGCGAGGTCAAATGATGAAAAGAAGGAAAATGCGCCAGAGTAAAAAAAGGCAAAGAGCGCTGTTGCCCCCATAAAAACGAGGCTATACACGGCAGGAACAAAAAGGATAGGATTCCGAAAGAGCAGAAAGAAGGAATCAGCGCATCTGTCCCACATATTTCCCATATATCTTCTGTCTCCCCATTATTATATAAACTTTGCTTCAGGGGGAAATTGCCCTGCCCAAAAATAGGCAAAAAATTGATAAAACGCTTTTCTTTCTTATTGCTATGAAAAAAGGCGGGCAAGTCACGCTCTATGTTATCCTTGGGATTATTGTGGTTTTTATTGTTTCCCTTGTCCTTTACTTTTCCCTTTCCCTTTCGCAGTCTCTTGGGGAAAGAGAAGTGCACCAGGAGAAGGTGGGGGCTGTTGAAAAAGAAAACATCGCCCTTTTTGTCTCAGAGTGTCTTGCGAATGTGACCTCCAACGCAGTGAATGAAATTTATCAAAAGGGAGGGTATGCAGATATTCCGCCAGAATTATACACTCCTTATTCTGTTTTTAATCTAACGTGCTACTGCTGCGCTTCTTTATGCAAGAATGCTTTTCCCCCCCCCGGCACGGTCGAGCTGCAGATTGCGTCAGTGATAGAGGGGAATGGGGAATTTTTGTCCTGTATTAATGATTTCTCCCTTTTTAATGTTAAGAGGGGAGAGAAGATTGAAGCAGGAGCTTTCCATGCGAATGTCACCATTGTAGGAAAAGAGATTGTTGTCAGGGCAGATTATCCCTTAAC
This sequence comes from Candidatus Woesearchaeota archaeon, assembly GCA_964612835.1. Lineage (GTDB taxonomy): Archaea > Nanobdellota > Nanobdellia > SCGC-AAA011-G17 > JAGVXY01 > CAZTDJ01. Next base: position 908 of record CAZTDJ010000019.1, on the reverse strand, counting down.
GATTACCAAAGGGGATGTTGTGGAAAATATCAATGAGTTTACTGTTCTTGACCGCAGAAATCTCGGGGAGATATTGGAAGCAGTAAGGAAACACATGAATGTGTATATGAATGGGAAAGAATTTTCACTGGGCGTCCACGCAGCAACAGAAAAAAATATTAAAATTGAAGGCCAATTTTTTAACGGAGATTATGAGATTTTTTCCTACAGTTCTCTTGATGATCCAGATACAAAATTTCTTTTTGTCCTCTATGAACCTCTCGGGCAGAGAGAGAAAATTTCATCAAGCTGCTGTAGAGATGGAAAGGGGAAGTGCTATGAACATGCCCTGTGCGAAAATCCTGAGGGAAAAAGCTGCAGCGAAATCTCTGAGTGCGATACTCTAAACTCTCCTGTTTCTTTCGAGGGAAGAGGATGCTGCAAGATAGGAAGCGCTATCCAAAGGACAACGCAAGAGGAATGCTCTTCTTTTAGTGGGATGTATTATCCAGAAAGCTGTACCTCCCTTGGTTTCTGCCAGAAGAGTGATCAACGTGTTTGCGGGATAGACAATGCTGTTTATCAGCTGGACAGCTGCGGCAATTTCGATGAGAAAATAAGGCAATGCATTCCTACAAAAGAATCCTGCGAGGTCAAGGAAGGAATTGCTGATTGTTTTGGAACCTCATGCATCTTTATGCTTAATGACAAGAATGGATTACGGCAAGTAACTCTTGAGAACGGGGAGGGCGTATGCTCCCGACAGGAAGGGATAGGAAAACAGCATGCGCGAATATTCTGCGAAAATGGGGTTGTCGCAAAAGAAGGATTGGGATATAAAAGGGAAAGGGTTTGTGAGGAAGTGAATGGAACCCCCATGCGCGTTGACAACGCATACGAGCTCTGCTCTTCTTGCGGCTATCCTGCCT
>CAZTDJ010000018.1:0-10154 GCA_964612835.1 Candidatus Woesearchaeota archaeon | reverse complement strand
CCAATGAGGGAGATATTTCCAAATTCATGGCCTTGGTAATCATAGTTGATGAGAGATGATTCAAATGATTCTTTGGGCATGTCCCCATACTTCCGGCACCACGCGTCAAACATTTTTTTTACCTCGCCCATGGGTGGAAATTTTTTTCCTGCTCGCGATAAGTCCGCTCCTGTTCCCAGCGACGTACTCTTTTTGTAAGGAAAAATCCAGGCGTACGCAGGACCCCATTTCCACGCATCTAAAAAGACCTCCATTCTTTCAAAGCGTTGAGGCATCATGTACTGCACCGCGACAAGGGAGTTTTCTGTGGGGATGTTCAGGAATTTTCGAACAAAGGAATTTGAGCCGTCTGCCCCAATAAGATATTTGAATTTTATTTCTTCCTTGCCATTGACAATCACTCTGTCTTTTTTGATTCCTGTGACGAGGGAATTCGTGCGCAATTCAGCTCCTGCCCTGATCGCTTTCTCTGCCAAGAACTGGTGCATTTTTTTCATGTTGATGGTTGAGATAAACGGCTTGTGCCGGGTAATCGTTGTAGACTGCAAAGGAGTATGGAGAGAAATAGTGTTAAATGTCCTTTCAAGGATTGCCGGATGGAACTGCCCCAGACGCATGCAATTTGTAGTTAGTCCTCCTGCAGAAACCTTGTAGGATACTTCCGCGTGGCGCTCGAGGATAAGAACTTTTTTTCCAGATTTTGCCAAAACTTCCGCGGCTTTATTTCCTGAGCTTCCCGCCCCAACGATGACGGCATCATATCTCATGTAGAATATTTGTGGAGAATATACTATTTGAAGATTTGCCACATAAAAAAGAACCAGGAGAAAAATTTATATCGAAGAATATTCTTCTTATTCCTATGCCCAAGCCGGAAAAAACAGAAAAGATGTTGTTGATTGCCGCGGCGGTTGTTGCTTCGGTCGCTATTGTGTTTGTGGTAGTTAGCCTTACGGATTTTTTTGATAGTTCTTCTTCCCAAGGGGATGGAGATAATCTCTGCAAAGCCCCCGAAGGATACACCCAAGAACAATGGAATGAGCACATGGGCCACCATCCTGATCAGTACAAAGAATGTCTTAAAAAATAGTGGAGAGATGGAAAAAAAAGTTTATTCTGGAAAAGGGGACGCAGGATACACTGTTGATTTTCATGGGAAGAAAATAGGGAAGGATGACCCCCGAATCATTGTGCTTGGGAAAATAGACGCATTGCAGGCAGTCCTTGATGTAACCCTTTTGAAAGCAGGAGGAAAAAAGAAGGAAATCCTTGAGAATATCCAGAAAAAATTATGGCAGACCGCCGGGGAGATCTCTTGTGCTTCCAAGGAGTGCATTATTGATCCGATCCAACAGAAAGATGTGGACGCTATGGAAAAGTTTGTTGATTCATGTGGAAAACCGCCTTCTCGATTTATACGATTCAACACGATTGAATCGATTGCTCTCAATGAGTGCAGGGTGCGGTGCAGGGAGCTTGAAACGCGCATGGTCGCTCTGTTGAAGAAAAAACAAATCAGGCCAGTCGTGTATAAATATATTAATAGGCTTTCGAGCCTTTTCTATATGATGGCGTATGTTCACACAAAACAATAGAAAGATATTAATAGTACTTTTGATAATTCTTCTTTCAGGCTGCGTGTCTATCAAAGAGGATAAAACTGAAATGGGAACATTAAAGTTAACAAGTCCTGCGTTTGAGCATAACGGAAAAATTCCAGACAGGTATACCTGCAAGGGAAAAGACGTAAATCCCCCGTTGAATATTGAAGGTGCTCCTGCGGAAACACAAAGCTTTGTTTTGATCGTGGACGATCCTGATGCGCCAGTGGGAATATGGGATCACTGGATTGTGCTGAATATCCCTCTGATTTCAGAAATTGAGGAAGACAGTGTTCCGTTGGGGGCGAGCGAGGGGCTGAATAGTTTTGGCAGAACAGCGTATGGGGGTCCATGCCCGCCGTCAGGAACTCACCGGTACTTTTTCAAACTCTATGCTCTTGACACGCTGCTGAGGCTGGACAAGAACACGCAAAAAGAAGAAGTGGAGAAGGCAATGAAAGGACACATTCTTGACCGGGCAGAATTGATTGGGCTGTACAGCAAATGATCAGGCGAGTTTTACGCATCCTTTTTTGATGATGAGAAGGCCTTCTTTCTCCATCTTCGCGATGAGGGGGTTAATATCCCGATGGGGAAATTTCTTTTGCAGCGCAGAGAGTGGAAGGGATGGCGTTGAGATAAGACAGTGAATAATGTTCCCCCGTATCTGGCGCGTGGATCCCTGGAACAAGGGCTGGCGCGAGACAGAAGAAATGCCTGTCTTTTTCGCAGTTGCTATCAATGCCCCATAATCCATCAATGCAGAATTCCAGACGCGGGATTTTCCTTGAGGAATGAGGGAACGCGCGAAAGCCTCAAGCTCTTGGTGGGGAATGCCCTGATTCAATGTAAATTCTGAGAGAAGCACCCTTCTGATGTTGGTGTCGATGGCAGGAGCCTCGCGATTGAACGCGAAAGCGAGAATTGCGTGGGAAGTGTATATTCCGATTCCCGGAAGCTTTTGCAAATCCTCAGCATTGTCCGGCACTTTTCCTTTATAGGTTGTGACAAGAATCTGCGCGATGCGCTTGAGATGCAGCGCTCTCCTGTTGTACCCTAGCCCGGACCACGCGGTTAACAGCGCTCTTCCTTTTGCCTTCGCAAGATGTCTGATCGTGGGAAATTTTTGTATGAATGCGAGATAGTAGGGAATAACCCGCCCGACTTGGGTTTGCTGGAGCATAATTTCGGACACGAGAATATGGTAGGGGTTCGTTGTTTTTCTCCAGGGAAGATGGCTTCGTTGGTGCTTTGCGTACCACTGGAGAATTTTTCTCTGAAAAGCTTTTTTTCTTTGGGAAAAATCCATTCACCCTTGTTGCGCAGGAAGGATTTAAATATTGCGGGATATCCTTCTGAGGAAAGCGGTAAGAAACTATGGAATCCTTGGTAAAAGTGTTAATTCTGGGAGGAGTGACGCTGATTTTGATCGGGTTTCTGTTTCAGATAGGGGGGAGATTTTTCATGCTGGGACGATTGCCAGGAGATATCGCTTTTGAGAAAGGTAACTTCAAATTTTACTTCCCATTGACAACTTCCCTGATTCTCAGCATCACGCTAACGCTTTTTTTATTTATCGTGAGATGGTTCAGAAATTAATCGGGCGAATTGGACAAGGGGCCCTAATTCTCGAGGCTCTATCATTTGGGCGCCGTCGCATTTTGCTTCGGAAGGTTTGTAATGGGTTTCATTGATCAGGCCGTCAACTCCCCCCGCCATCGCCATCCTCGCAAGTGAGGGAACAAGCGATTTTTTTCCTGCAGCGTGGCTGGGGTCAAAGATGATGGGCAAATGTGATTTTTCTCTGATGTAAGGAATTGCATACAGGTCTGCTGGATATCGCTGGGACGTATCAAACGTTCTTACCCCTCTTAAGCAGAGGATGACCTCACTATTTCCCCCCAGCATGATCCTGTCCGCCGCTCCTAAAAATTCATCGATGGTAGCGCTCAGCCCCCTTTTCAATAAAATAGGTTTTTTCTGTTTACCGAGTTTATCAAGAAGATCATAGTTCTGCATGTTTCGCGCGCCAACTTGGAGGATATCTGCATATGCGGCAACCAGCTCAACGGTTTCAGGGCTCATCACTTCAGTGACGATGAACATCCCTGTTTTTTCTTTCGCTTCTTGAAGGTATTTGAGCCCCTCTTCTTTCAGGCCTTCAAAGCTTCGCGCATACGTCCGTGGCTTGAACGCCCCGCCCCGCAAAATGACTGCTCCCTGATGTTTTACTTCTTGAGCGATCTTCAGTATTTGCTCCCTGCTTTCCACTGCGCAGGGCCCAGCAATAAAAACAATGTCGTGTCCATGCCCAAGAGAAACATTCCCTATTTTCACGATAGTGTCTTCCGGATGGTATTCCCTGCTGGCCAGCTTGTAGGGGCTGCTTATTCTTTTTACTTCAGAGACACCGTTTAATTTGAGAAAATTTCCCTCATCAATACTGGAGCAGTCACCTTTCAATCCGATGAGGGCGCCATACGTTTCTCCTCTTTTTCTGAGGATGTCTGCCTCTAACCCCCTTGATTTTATTTCAGAAAGAATGGCATTGTAATCTTGCTCCCCTATATCGACTGTACAGGTGATTATCATCTCATGGGTAAAAAAGGGGTTATTTATAAATCTTTAGAAAATTTCAGAACGCGATCGGTTCTTTCATTAAAATTTTTTAGATAATTTTGCACCAGGAAGACAGTAGCTCTTTCATGGCTTTTAATGGAGATTTGAATAATGTCAATTACATTTTGTTGGATTAACGAAAGAGGTATATCCTTTGTTGATTATAAAAATTTAAAGAATTATCTGGAAAAATCTTTCCATTTACCTTGTCCATATAATGCAGAGGAAAGAATTGCTGTTTAAGTATTGTGCAAAAACTTATAAATGTTAATTAGAAAGATTTATATCAAAAGAAATTCTAGTAAAAACTGGTGATGTAAATGCTGGACAAAACAGAAAAGGAACTAATTATTCATTTGCTTAACAAACATCTGGAAGAAGTTAAAAAGAATGAAAAAATGATGTATCAACCAGCTATATTGTTGGCGGCAGAAGTAAAGTATGAGAATTTTGTTGAAAATATTAAAAAGAAATTAAACTGATTTATGTTCCTTTTTTGATTTATTAGGGGTGTTTCTGACAGAATGTATCAATGCCTACATTATCATAGTAGGTAATGGAGTTTAAATAAGTTGATTTTTTGGTATGATTGAGGCATTGATTTCTGAGAAGATTACCAAAGAGGATTTGGCGCTTTGCTGGTGGCTAAAGAGAAATAAAATAATCTCAAATATCTTGAAAATTTTTTGGAAATTTCGCGATAACTATATAAATTCTTAAATCAATTAAAAAGTATGGCAAATGCAGGAGCTGAAATAAAACACATACATGAAGATTTAGAGATTTTAAAGAGAGATATGGCTGTAATCAAACACATCCTATCTGAAGAAGGAGCATTAACTGAAGAAGCTAAGAAACGTTTAGCTAAAGCACGTGCTACTCCTGATTCTGAATATGTTGAATTATAATAATGTGGAGTGTATTATTATCACCAGATGTTATTAATTTTCTTAAAAAGCAGGATAAACATATAGAAGAGAGACTGCGAAAAGGTTTAGAAAAACTTAAGACAGATAACATATTTCATTACTTAGAACATTTTGAAGGACAGGATTTTTATAAATATAGAATTGGAGATTATAGGGCATTAATAGATGTGGATTTTCAAAACAAAATATTAAGAATCCGCGTGTTAGACAAAAGAGGGGGGATATATAAGTAATTAAGATTTATTCTAGGATTGTACTATCACGTTTTTAATTCGCATGGGAACCCAATAAATTTTTTTATTTTCCATTTAATGTACCCTTGTTACACCCATCATTTCTATTTTTTTTACAAAATTTAAATTGATTACATCCAAAAATTTAGTAGTATTTATTTCTACATCAATCATACTACTTCCACCAGCGTATGAGATAATACTTAATTCATAATCTAAAGTCTCATTAAGAATTGCTATTTGGCTTTCAGTGAGAGGTTCATATAGAATCAATATTGTGCGTTGTAATGTACTTGGAGATAGTTGTTTACTAGTTTTCAACAGCTAATAAACCACAAAGGAGAGCTTTGAACTTTCTAAGAAGAGCCTCAGGGGGGATTTGCACCCCCGGCCTGCAGATTACAAGTCTGCTGCTCTACTAGCTGAGCTACTGAGGCATAAACAACAGAAAAATTGGTCTTTTTATATACCTTTCGTGATTACTTTTTATACATCATATCAAAAAATGGTTTATAGTACACAAGCACTTCTTTCCTCTTTATTTTCTTCGTCGGTGTCAAAAGCTCGGGAAATCCTTTGTCAGGATTGGCCTCTGAAAAGCCGCACGGCAGAAGCACAAATTTTTTCAATCGGGCATAGTCCTCTAATCCCATCTCTTCGTTCTTTGCGTTAATCTCGTTGAGAATAATATTATAAACATTTTTATTCGCCGCAATTCTTTTCCTTCCGTTAAAGCTTACTTCGTGCTCAGGCGTCAAATCTTTTAATGAGCTATACCTCGCCAAAAGAGCGTCATCAATGTCCTCTTCCAGAGATAATCCCCGAAGATAGGAAAAATTGGGAACAATCAGCGAGGAGATATATTTTTCCGCGTGGCCATGGATCATCAGATCTTCAACGCACCGCAATCCTTTCAAGGGTTCTTCAAGCTCCTCAGCCAACCCTAAATTCTGGCCCGTGCTCAGCCGGATATCATTCTGCATTCTCCCGTGGATGTACAGATATCCCTCCTTGTCAAGCCCGCCTTTATCTCCTGTAAAGTAAAACTTTTTTCCATTTATCTCTTTCAAAACCGCGCTTGTTTTCTCTTGATCACGGTAATACCCCTGTTCTGTCACTGATGGCCCGCTGGCAATAATCTCTCCATCTAAAATTTTGACTTCAAGATTTGACAACGGCTTTCCCACGCTTCTGTACCGATGGAATTTTTTTGTATTCACCGAAATAACCGGAGACGTTTCGCTTGTGCCGTATCCATTATACAAGGGTATCCCCAAGACCTCTGCGAAAAATTTCTCTGTTTCTTCATTGAGGGGGCCTCCTCCGACAATGCACAGCCGTAAAGCTCCCCCCATTTTTCCATAAATGTCTTTGAAGATTGTATGGGCAAGGAATTCCTCTAACATCCCTCTTGACTTCATAAATGAAGCAGCCCTGAACGCGAATTTTTTTGCAGGGGATTTATCGAGCTTTAAGTTTATTTTCTCGATAATTTTTTCATACAATGAAGGAACGGCCATTAAAACAGTCGGCTTTACTATTCCCATCTCATTAATAATATCCATCTTTGAATAGGCGATGCTCACCCCGTTCATCATAAGTATTAATTCACCCGTATGCTCAAAGGCATGCCCGTAGGGAAGGATGGAAAGGGCCCGGTCTCGTGGAGAAATATCAAAAAGGTTTTTTGTCGCGTCAACATTGCTCGTGATGTTCCTGTGAGTAATCATCACCCCTTTGGGTTTTCCTGTCGTTCCGGATGTATACATGATGAGGGCGGTATCGCTTGGCTGTACCTGAGAAACCCTTTCATCAAACTCGTCATCCAAAACATAGTACCCCTTTTCTATCACTCCTTCAAAGGAATCATGCTTTCCACACCCTTCCAGAAAAATAATATTTTTTAATCCTAATTTCTTTTCTAACGGTTCTATTTTCTCATATTGCTTTTCGCTGGAAAGGATTACTTGTTTCGCCCCAGAATCAGCGAGAATATCCCCTACTTTTTGGGGAGTATAGGTGGTGTAGAGAGGGACCGTGACGCAGCCCGCAAGGATATTCGCCAAATCCGCAATGGTGTGCTTTCGCGAGTTCTCCGCGAGGATGGCTGTTTTTTCCTCTTTTTCAATTCCTTTCGCGATCATCCCCCTCGCAAATAAGTCAATCTGGGTCAGCATCTCGTGGTAAGAGAGATAGCTGTATGTTCCGTCAGGATTCTTGTCAGCCAAAGAAGGATTGCTTCCGTACTTTTTTAGTTCGCTGTACACATCAAAAAGTGTTTTGTCCATTGTCCTAATCTTTCCAGCAGAGAGTATATAAATATTCCCGAATTCCCACGTACATGGGCAACAGGAAAAGGAAAAAACTGAGTGAGAAAAAAAAGGCAGGGAAGGAAGTGTATACCCTCTTCGAAAAGGCAGCGGCCATCGCCTCAAAAAATCCAGAAAAGGCTCATGACGCTATCAGGAAAGCGCGAAGAGCCGCGATGAAGGTAAATTTGAGATTACCCAAAGAATTCAAAAGAGCATTCTGCAAGCATTGCTACCACTACCTCCTCCCGGGAAAAAATTGCAGGGCCAGAATAAGAAATAAAATCATGGTTTACTATTGCAAAGACTGCAAAAAATTCACGAGAATCCCCCTCGGCAAAAGAATTTAAGATTCTTTTTATAAGGATTATCACTTTAAAGGAGTAAATAACGAAAAGTTTATATATCCCTCCTGTTGATTATATGCCATGGGAAATATTATCATCGACAGTAATACTGCATATATCTCCTTGCCGATAGATACTGCACTTCTGTATTTAAAATTTGATAAGCCCTGTTCATTCACCGCAGAATCCGAAAAATTGTTTGGTGTGCGAACCATTGCATTCAATGATAAAGTAAAAAAAGGAGAGCCTTATTTTGAGCCGCATGTTGGCCCATATGCTGGCGAAAGGGGAGGAAAAATTTTTTTCGAAATTTCTAATTCAACATTTTTTAGGGGAAAAATTCGTGCTGACGCGGTTCCAAATCTTCCTATTAAAAAAGAAAAAAAATATTTGGGCAATTTAGAGGATTATCTTAAAGACGAAAAAATAGGAATTTCTGATGAAGGTATACAACAGGTTGCACAGGAAATTATTAAACAAATACCTCTCTCGTACAGAGAAAATCCCTATGTGCGAACAGAGGGGATCATGAGTTGGATAAAAGATAATATTGAGTATACTATCCTTCCAAAATCATTAATGAGGGAAGTTTCAGCAGGTATAGGTGAATTGCCCTTCCAAGAGAGGACGAATGTCTACCGAATTCTTGTAAATAGTTTTAATATTAACAAAGAATCGCTCAAAGAATTTTCTAAAAATATCCATCTGCCTGAAAGATTAAAAACTGCAAGCAATGATGAAATAGCAAAAAAAGTCATGGAGGAAGCATCAGCAAGGTGGGGCATTTTCCAATTGTCATGGTTTGGAGATGAATGCTCTGCACAGAAAACCCTTGAAGAAAAAGCAGGAAAATGCGTTGGTATTTCAAATTTGTTTGTTGCTTTAAGCAGAAGTCTTGGAATACCCAGCAGAAAGCTGGGCGGATATATAGGGAATACCATAAACGGAGGTGGACACGCATGGGCAGCATCATACCTACCTCCCTTTGGATGGCTGGAAGTTGACCCCACATGCAACCAATTTTCTAACTTTGACTATGAAGAACACCGATACTCTTTTTCATGGAATGAGGGGGGTTTTCCTGCATGGGCATATTTTGATAAAAGAAAAAATAGTGTTGCTCCAGAAAGAAGGGATAAGGCGCTTGAAATAATTGATGAGGCCCTTGGATTTTTTATAGGGAATAAAAGCAGATTAATTAATCTCATCCAAGGAAAGAGGTACCAAAAAGAGATTGAATTCTTGCAGTCATTAAAATCCAGTTAATGCAAAAACATTTATAAGGGAAGAGGGATTAAAAAAAGTATGGTCTTAGCGCGAACAAAAACAGTAAGAACTTCTTTTGAAAATGTGAAGAGGCACCTTGATGACATTGAGGAAGTCATTAAGATGTCTATCTCTAAGGAAGAAGTGAAGGCTATGCTGGAAAAGATACGGGACATGGAAAGGAAAATTTTTGACATGAGAACCGTCCACGAGCATGTCGCGCACCTCTCTGAAAAAGTGAAGAGCTACCCCGACGAGGCAATCAAGATCCTTTCTGACAAGGTCAAGAACAATATTGACTATTTTGAGAAGCGCCTCGAAATGCTTGAAAAAGAGTTCATCGCGAAGATGGACAGTGTAAAAGATCATGTCGCGGAATCCCAGAAGAAAAATCTGCATCGCATGAGGGATTTTCTCGAGGAGAAGCTGAGCGCCGGCCAGCACGCGGATTTTAAAGATGAGATTCGGGCATTGAAAAGAGAGCTGGAGTCGCAAAGCAAGGAAATCCTTTCTTTGAAAAAGGCCCTCGCGAACAAAAAATAGCGAGTTTTCCTTTTTGTGTTTTTGCAAGAAGAAGCTTTATATCTAAGTAGCTGCGTATATCTCTCCTATGAATGTTTTATTTATTTGTAATCAAAATCAAAACAGAAGCAAAACTGCCAGGCATTTTTAAAGAGAGATTTAACACTCAATCGGCAGGTCTTTATAACGCTAAACCTGTTAATGAAAAACAAATTTCTTGGGCCGACATGATCCTTGTTATGGAAGAAACCCAGCGTAATGAGATCGCAAAAAGGTTTCCTAAACAATATATGCTTAAACGCATTCTTTCTCTCGAGATCGGAAGAGC
>CAZTDJ010000017.1:7944-10215 GCA_964612835.1 Candidatus Woesearchaeota archaeon | reverse complement strand
TACAAATTCAGGGGTGAAAACAGGGATGATATACGAGCGGTTCAGGGTTTCATTCGCGTGTTCTATATGGTATTCCGCGGTGATATTTGCGGGAAAAGGATTTCCCTGCTGGGGAAGAAAAAATTTCTTTTCAGTATTGAGTGGAATATCAAGGGGGTTGCGTAAAGCGGATAAAAAGGTTGGCAGTATCAAGGAAACCTGTTTTTCTTTGGAGCCCGTATTTTTTGCAGTGAGTATCATCTCCTTTCCTTCTTCAAAGAGACCAAAGGGGCTGAGGGTAACCGCTTTCTCTTCCCTGATCTCAACCGCTTTCAGAAAATCTTTTTCTTGAAGGATGCCATTTTCCTCATACTTCAGGCCCCTAATCCCTAGAGAATAGTTCGCTGTTTTTTGGGGGAAAAATTTTCCATAGACAAAATACGCCTCTCCTCTTTTTATCGAAAGAAGAGAAGAAACTTTGTTTCCCGCCTCATCATACAGAAGGACATTCCCTATAGAAAACCCCTGAAGGGGTTCTTGATGGACAAGGATCCATGCTTGGATGTTTTCTCCGCTGTAGTAGGTGTCCTGAAGGGGGACAATCTCTATTTCGGTGTCTGCAAAAACAGGTGCACTGATAATCAAGAAGAGCGCAAGGAAAATCCAAGGTAATTTCATTTTCCTTCTTTCAAAATTTTTTCGGCCTCTTTGATTGCCTTGTCAAGCTCATCATCTGTTTTAGTTTGATGTCCCTCTGTTCTGGGTTTTGGCTCGTAGTAGTATTCTGCTTTTTGCCCTTCCTGATTTTTGCCTTTTGGTTTTTTTGAGAAAAAGAAATATCCCAGGCCGCCCAGCACAACGATGACAACAATTAAAGTATACAACCACCAGAGACTTTTTTCTTCCACACACGCGACGGTGCAGCTTCCTCCGCAGTCCACCCCTTCCTCATCCCCGTCCTGCTCTCCATTGGTGCAATATTCTGGCTCTTGCGCATTGCAATCAACAGTGCAGCTTTGGAGGAAACTCTCTTCGCTGTCACATACCCCATCTCCGCAGAAGCAGTCATCCGCGCACGTGACATATGTCTCGCTGGGGGCATTGCAGATATTGTCGTAATTGCAGTTTTCTGAAGGGCACGGTTTGCATTCCCCTCCGCAGTCCACCCCTTCCTCATTAAGGTCTGAGTCAAGAACCAAATTTGAGCAGTGCGCGGGGAGTTCTTGAGGGCAGTCATCAGGGCAGTTGTTGTAATTTTCTCCTGCCAGTGAATCACAAAATCCGTCATTATTACACGCCTCCCCTAAACAGGGGTCCGGGCAGCTTCCTCCGCAGTCCACCCCTTCCTCATCCCCGTCATTTATCCCATTCAGGCAGGAAGGCAGGGTGACATCCGCAGCGGGGAAGCTTGAGTACAAGGCAAGCGCGGTGTCTCCTGCATCCCCATTCCATGAGCCATCGCTTCCCTGCTTTTTTTTCAGCCATTCTGTCGCCTCGTCTGTTTTTTGGGCGAGGTTCGCAAGCGCGGTGAAATATACATTTCGTTCAAAACTGCCGTCATCTCGCTGCTTTTCCTTGAGATCATTCAGATATCTTTCGTTCGCGAAAATCATATACAAGAATGAGCTGTGCAGCGGCAACCGTTGGTCATAGCCGTCTGTTAAATACAGGGACGCAGGAGATTCAACCCCTATCTCTTTCAGCGCCCATGCTGCATACAACGAAGAAGCGTAATCGCATGCCCCTTTGGGACTTCCCCCGAAGCACACATTCTCCATTTTTAAAGTTGCAACATTCTCATGCTTGTCGTCAATCACATAATATTTATTGCCCGCATTATAGAGGATGGTGAGGACGACATCAGAGTCAACGTCTGAGCAGTCAACATCAAATTCAAGCTGAGGTTTTAAGATAATAAGATTGGACTCGAAGCAGCTATTGATCTTCAGCCAGTTTTTGTTTTCGCTGCTAAAGATGCAGCTGTTGCTGATGTTTCCTTTGTCAAGCGCAAACTCTTTTGTTTTTGTCTGGTTGAGCCGTTCATAACTCACAACGCATTTTCCTGATCCAGGAGCCACAATCTGCAGAATCCAGTTTCCTGTGACAAAGGCAGGGGATGACGCACTTTCGATCCATGAGGTATACTCAGAAACATCTTCTCCTGCTTTTGAGAGGGCAAGAGCCGCCAACGCTGTTTCCTTCATCTTGCACCCTGATTTTGGGAAGCAATTTTGGCTCTCGCTTTTTTTTTTTTTGTTCTATTCTATGGTTTGCTAGGTTTGAAGATACTTT
>CAZTDJ010000017.1:0-7934 GCA_964612835.1 Candidatus Woesearchaeota archaeon | reverse complement strand
AATGCGAGGTAAGAAAAGACGGTTTCTTCAATTCCCCCAAAATTTCCATCATCAGATTGTTTCACAAGCCATTTGTACGCATCCTCAATCGTCGCGTTTTCCGCGGCATGCGCAGCAGGAAGAAAAAGCAAGATAAGCATCAAAAGCATGGTGGGGAGCTTGCGAATCATCGTATCATAAAGCATGGCTACGGCGTTTAAATAGCTTTCTGTGGTATTATTCTCTTTGCCATTTTCTCTATCAAAATAGAAAGATTTAATAAGAAAAATTCTTTTCAAAGTTCTGTAAAGGGGCTAAAATGATTACTGCTATTAAAGGGATTTTTGACAATTTAAACAATTTTTTGTTCAGCATTTTCAAAACAAAGAAGCAGGTGAGAATAGGATTGTATGGGCCGCCCAATGCAGGGAAAACTTCCATCGCGAACAAGATCTGCATGGATTGGATTGGGGAAGAAATGGGGAAAGTTTCTCCCATCGCCCATGAAACCCGGGAAGTGAAGGAAAAGCAGAGCATCAAGATAAACTCCCACAACAAGAGCCTGGTTTTTAATTTGGTGGATACTCCCGGCATCGCAACGCGGATTGACTATGAGGATTTTCTCAAGCATAACTTGAAAGAGGAGGAGGCAAAAAAGAGGGCGAAGGAAGCAACCAAAGGAGTCATTGAGGCGATCAAATGGCTGGATAAGATGGACTGCGTTCTTGTTGTCATTGACGCCACGGAAAATCCTTACTCCCAGGTGAATGTGACCATTATTGGAAACCTCGCTGCCCGTGAAATTCCTGTAGTGGTTGTCGCGAATAAGGTAGATTTAAAAAAGGCAAATATAAAAAGAGTGGAATCGGCGTTTCCCCAATATAAGGTGGTGGGCGTAAGCGCTTTAAAGGGAAAAAATTTTGATAGGCTCTATGAGGAGATGTTCAGGCTGGTGAAATAATATGTTAACCCTCCAATTCATTCCTTATTCAGAAATCGACGGCCTTACCTCGGACCAGAGAATCAAGAAATTATTGGATATTGTGAGGGAGCAGAAGATTGTGTTGCTGCAGGGGAGGCTGAAGCCCGAGGAGGAGATTCAATTGATCCAGAAAACCGTTGAGAAGATTAAAGGAAAATTCAAAGGGATTGAGCTGTGCACGGTTTACCCCTCTTCCAAAAAAGACAAGCTCTTGCTGCAAAAGCTGAAGACGCTGCTGACACGGCTTCTTTTAGGAGATGAGGGAGGCATTACGATTATTGGCCCCGCGTCCATTATCAAGGAGATTAAAAGAGATCCTGAAAAGATCCAGCTCTTGACAAAAGGGTAGAGAAAAAATCGTTTATTGATTCTCTTTTTTGCATTCCAGAAAAAATCAAAAATTTTATAAAAAAGAAAGATAATTTTAATTCATGGTAAGCAAGGACGAAGTTATTCAGGCATTAAAAACAGTCTATGACCCCGAGATAGGGATGGACATCTGGTCTTTAGGGCTGATATATACTGTCGAGGTTAAAAAAGGGGTTGTCGATATTGTGATGACGTTCACCACCCCCATGTGCCCGTTTGGCCCTATTCTCACTGAGGAAGTGAAGGCGAAAATAATGGGGCTGAACGCCAAAGATGTTCATATTGAGGTGACGTTTGATCCTCCCTGGAAGCCTTCGGATGAGATAAAAGCTGCGCTTGGGCTCGGAATTTAAAAAGGAGAAATAGCAATGGAAATATTCATAGAACTCAGCATCATCATTGGTATAACTGTTTTAATTACAGGAATAATGAGATTGTTGAAACAGCCCTTAATAATAGGTTACATTCTTACAGGCATCATAGTCAGTCCTTATTTTCTTAATATTGTCCGCTCGACAGAAACAATAGCCGTATTCTCACAAATAGGGGTAGCGTTACTTCTTTTTATTGTGGGTTTAAGTTTAAGCCCCAAGGTTATAAAAGAAGTAGGCAAGGTTTCTTTAGTAACGGGAATTGGCCAGATTGTTTTTACATCTTTAATTGGTTTTTTTATAAGCAGAGTATTGGGATTTTCAGCCATAGTTTCTTTGTATATCGCTATTGCTTTGACATTTAGCAGTACTATCATAATCATGAAGTTGTTATCTGACAAAAAAGATTTAGAGAAATTATATGGAAAAATTTCCATTGGTTTTTTATTGGTTCAAGATATTTTTGCGATAATCCTTTTATTGGTGATATCTTCCTTTTCAGGGGGGTTAGATATAGCTAATCTCACAGGGGGAACTATTTTGGGGTGGATTCTTTTAATTGGCGCTTTAATTTTAATAAGCATGTATATTTTACCGAGTTTATCTAAATTCTTTGCTAAATCTCAGGAATTTTTATTCTTATTCTCCATTGGGTGGGGATTATGCTTAGCTGCATTATTTTACTATATCGGATTTTCAATGGAGATAGGCGCTTTAATTGCAGGTGTTGCGCTTTCTATGTCTCCTTATCATCATGAAATTAGTTCAAAGATGAGGCCTTTGAGAGATTTCTTCATCATTCTGTTTTTTGTACTTCTTGGATCGCAGATGGTATTTGGAGATATAAGCCAGTTTATCATTCCTGCCGTAATTTTTTCATTATTCATCCTTATTGGAAATCCGCTCATTGTGATCATATTAATGGGTTTGCTGGGTTATAAAAAAAAGACAGGTTTCCAAGCAGGGCTGACCGTAGCTCAAATAAGCGAGTTTTCTTTGATCCTTATCGCATTGGGCGTTAAAGTAGGTCACCTCACAAATGAGATATTGTCGTTTGTTACAATTATAGGTTTAATAACCATTGCAGGTTCAACATACTTTATTTTGTATTCTGATAAAATATATCCTTATGTATCCAAATATTTATCTCTCTTTGAAAGAAAAAATGTTGGAGAAAAAGAACAAAATAAATTAAAAGACTACAACATTATTTTGTTTGGATGCAATAGGATTGGTCACGATTTTCTTGAAATATTCAAAAAAATGGGGAAAAAGTTTTTAGTAGTTGATTACGACCCCGAGATAATATCCGAATTGATAAAAAAGAAAATTCGTTGCAGATATGGCGACATAGACGATGATGAATTTTTAGATGAATTAAATCTAAACACATTAAAAATGGCTGTTTCAACAATACCTGACTGTGAAACAAATTTGTTATTGATCAATAAGATTAGACAAACAAACAAAAAAACCATTATCATCGTTGTATCCTATAATATTAAAGAAACAGATATGTTGTATGGCGAAGGGGCAACTTATGTGGTAATGCCCCATTTCTTGGGGGCGGATTATGCTTCCATGTTGATCAAAAAACACGGACTCAATGCCCATGAATTTTTGAAAGAAAAAAAGAAACATCTCAAATATCTAAAGGCAAAAAAGCGGTTGGGTTATGAACATCCAAAGGCAGAAAAAACGCAGGTAGCTTGAATCAGTGTATAGACAAGTATTTTATTCTCTAAAATTTACCAGATAATTTTATAAATTGAAGTCCATTATAGGGGCATGCATGAAAACCACAACCTACAAAAAATTGAGCACACCACAGAAAAAGCTGCTTGATGAGGCAGAAAAAGTCATGGAAAATTCTTATAATCCCTATTCAAATTTTTCTGTTGGTGCCGCACTGTTAACAAAAGGCAATAAGATTATCACCGGAACAAATTTTGAGAATGCCGCATACGGGGATACTCTTTGTGCGGAAAGGGCGGCGATTGTAAGGGCAAATTCAGAAGGGGAAAGGGCGTATAAGGCAATTGCCATTATTGGAAAAGGTTTGGATTTTGGTACAAAAGATGTTAAAGGTCCTTGCGGAAGCTGCAGGCAGGTTTTATATGAGGCTTCAAAGATTTCTGGAACTAATTTAGAAGTGATTGTATCCACAACAAAAAAAGACAAGATTCTCATTGGTTCAATAGAAGAGTTGTTGCCTTTTCCATTTGGACCTGAGGAGTTGGGAATAGATATAAAAAAATATCAAAAATAATTGAAGCAAAGCTAACCTAGAAGATTAATTCCTCAACTTATCCTTCATATAGTTCAATAATGGTTGAAAAATACTTTTTGCAATAGATATGGTGTCCTTTACTTCTTGCAACTTTGGAGTATAACCATAATAATTAATATTGTGTCTTAATCTTCTAAGATTATCCACAAGATTTATTGGTCTATCAGTCTTAACTTTGATCTTTGCAAGCTCTCTTATAGGGGCAATATGATCTTCTGACTCTACCCCTTTAGAAACTAGAATGGCGTCACCAATCATTCTAAAACATTCATAAATATTTCTCACAATTGTTGGTCCAGAAGCTTCAGTAGGCTCAATGGATAATGTAAATTTCATGTCTCTTTCTGCCGCATCTATAATACTTAATGCATTCTTCCTATCGGGTCTCTTATACCTCATCAGGGTCTTACCTCTAAAAATCCTTCGAGTACTATTCCATTCGCAATATTTGAGAATAAATTTAAATCAACTTTATTTCTTGAGAAAATATGCAAATTTATTTTAACATTGTCCCTAAAACCGAATTTCGGGATTACTCCTAATTCAACAATCCTCATCTCTTTATCATCTGCAACTTCAACTGCGATATCAACATCGCTTTTATCATTATCATCCCCTTTCCTATAACTACCAAAAAGAACGATTGATTTTGCATTACCCACAATTTCAAAGATGTGGTCTCTTAGGCTAGTGTAATAAGCAGTGTATATCATTGCTAAATTAAAAGATATTTTCATAGCTAGATTGTAAGTGTGGTTTACATTGCACGTAATCCGCCACGCCTTTCCATAAATCTTCTTATTCAGAAATCCTTTTTCAACAAGATCATTAATTATCTTCTTAGCCGTAGTTTTAGATATTTTTAAATCAGCAGATAAATCATTTAATCCCGTTTCCATGTCAGGAAATGAAAAAAACCAATATAAAACCTTCTGATAAGCTTCATTTAACCCCATTAATCCTATTTTTTTTAATTTTTCAACCATAATTTAGATAGTAACATTAACTACTATATAAATCTTTCAGTTACCATGTGGTATTTATAAGAACCATATGGGTTTTATAAGAACCATTGTCCTTATCAAATTAGCTAGATGAAGTTGTTGCCTTTTCCATTTGGACCGAAGGAATTAGGAGTAGATATAAAAAAATATCAGAGATAATTCTGAGCACTTAGATACAGTTCCCTTTAAATGAACTTGGAATTTCGCAGCCAACTGAAGCAAATTGCCCCATACATGCGCCATATTCCAAAGCCCACGTGTCTAAATAAAATTTCTCTGTTTTGTTTTTTCCTGCTTTTTCTATTTCAAGATACCCGTGCGGGCTTATGGTGCAAAAGCCATGCATATACCGTATCTCTTTTTTTGTAAATCTCTTGCTTTCAAGAAGCATTCTCTTAATAAGCCTTGCTTCAACATTGCTTGATTGATATTCATTCATAGGAACTTCCCATGCTTTGTTGTATGTTTTAATAAATGGTTTAAAAGGTTGTCGAATATATTCTCTCACGGGGCTTTTCCATCTTTCAACAATAAATATTGTCACTTCCTTTGCAAATTCAACATCATTTGGGTTTTCATTACTTAATTCAATCATTTTATTTTTCATTGCATCAGGCATTTTCCCATATGGCGGAATTGTATAAAAAATAATGATACAAAGAATCAATAAAAAAATAACGGCAAAAGATATCAGCAATAATTTAGCAATCTTCTTCATATTTAACATTTTCATTGTACCATCTTCTTGCTTCGGGCATGTTAACCAAATCAGGAGGATAAACTTTTTTGTCTGTCCATAAATAAGAAGCAACATTTGGCACCTTCTTTTTCAAAATCCTTTCAATATCCCATGCAATTTCCCTGTAGGACATGTTCCCTGCTTCCTTGCTCCTGAGCTCTGTAAAATATATCCACTGCCCAATGCTCCACGAAAAAAGAGACCTGCATCTATATCCGAATGGCACAATAAGCTGGGCAATATGCGGATTTTCTTTGTGCACCTTTTCAAAAAGAGCAACAGGCACATTCATAAGATCTTTATATTTATCTTTCAAACCGGCAGCATATATCAAATCTGGCGTTTCAAAGCCGTGTGCTATTGTAAGTTTTTGGAGAGTTTTCATTCCCCTTCTATGCCGGTGAATATCCCTGTACCCCCCATAATCCATGAGAAATTCAGCCATAAACCCGCCATGGGAAATTTCTTTCATTAAAGGATCATGGTTTTTTCGATGTTTTAATGATAGCCTGATAACTTCCTCAACACAATTTTTATTTTTTTTCAGATAGTTATAAATCTGTATAAATGAAAGTGATGAATGCTCAAATAAAATGCTTGAAGCTAATTGCAATTCTGAAAACATCTTTACATTACCAGGAATACAAAAAACTCGGCAATTTATTGATTTTTTTGATGGCTGTATTTTTTTTGAGAAATTTTCCAGATTCTCCTGTGTTTGGATGATATACTCATTTTTTTCTGCATGGCACTTATCTCCAAGCAAGACTGGCTCAATGCTCTTTCCTTTTTCAAGAAGCTCTTTTCCTACCCTTTGGTCTTCTAGTAGCGGACTTGACAATAAATCTGTTATTATCTCTTCAAGGGCTCTTGTGTCAACAGAAGCTGCAAGAGAAGTCGGCATTGCAGGAGTTAAAAGATATCTTGTTGAGTCAAAAACTGTTTTGCGTGCAGACTGGTTAAATTTCTCTTTGATTTTCTTAATTTCCCCCAATGGGACTCCTTTTAGGTGTTCTGACAAAAACTGATGGTTTATTTGTGAATCTATTACACATTTCGATGTTAGTTCAGTCATTTCATTATACCCATCAGACATCTTTTTTATAATTTCAAGAATTTCTTCCCCATAATTGGAATTTTTTATATCTTCATTTAATTCTATTTTTGGGAGACAATTCTTCCAGTCAAGATACCGGGATGATTTAACTTGCAAATGCAGCAAGGGATGCGCGGCTATTTTTGTGAGGGTGATATCAGGAATATTCTCAATGCAGAACCTTACTGTCCCCAATTCTTTGATGGAATTATGCCCATATTCTTGGGCCCATTTCTGGATGAATTTTTTTGCTTTTTCAGCAAGCTTTTCATTTGAAGGAGTTTGACTATTTTTTGAAACATTATCAAGAACACTCGTATCAATTTCCTCTTCTTCTATTGCCTTTAAAAGCCTTGATTGGAAGGGCTCATGAGTCCTGCTGTAAGCTGCGCCCAATGTTGCCCATTGCTCTGGCGGCAAGGTATCCTTGACAAAAAAGATGTTCTCGTTAACGTGGGTTACATAAAGGGAGAGAATTGCTTTTTCCTGTTCTTCTGTAAATTTCGTTGTGAACTTCCCCATCCTGATTAATTTAGAAATGAGGAGATTATAAAGTTTTGGGGGGATTGCGATTAAACATTTATCTCTTGGCAATTTTCCACAATAAATCAAAGTAGTTCTTGTATGATTGCGCGACATCCCTGTTCCTTATCAAAATCGCAACCGGCTCCAATGACCAGATAATAATTGCGACATTGTCTCCGTAAATATTCGTGGCTACAGGGGTTGCAAAACTTTTTGGTAAAAACCTAACTTCTAAAAAAGGGATTCTCTTGGCTTTTTTATATTCGCCAGAATAGATGATATACAGCTTAATCTTTTTTTTAATTCTTTTTTCTGTATACTGCTCAACATAAAATTTGATGATATTTGTTGCATCTTTGGAACCGCCCATAACATACACATTTTTTCCATAATGAATCTGGTCCTCGAGAATTGTCTTTACCCCATCAACTCCCCGATAGAATAATGTCTCTTGTTTTAAATGCACAGCACTGAATTGTGCTTCCATCTCTGGCAATATGTGATAAATTTGCTTTTGTTTATCATCCACGATCTCTTTAAGCCTGTGGGGATTTGTGGAGAGGTAAAATCTTTTATCAT
>CAZTDJ010000016.1:0-10244 GCA_964612835.1 Candidatus Woesearchaeota archaeon | reverse complement strand
GAAAAAAGAGGATGACATCGCAAAGATCTACACTGAGTTTTTTTATCAGGCAGACTATATTTTAAAGAAAAAGGGGACCATCGTGGTGGCGGTGAAGAAAAAAGATGCTCTTGACCCCGCAGCGAGAAAATACGGCTTTTCTGTGACACGAGAATTACACGCAGTTATTGGGGAGGAGGGCTATTCCCTTTTGGTTTACAAGAAAAAATCCTGATTTGCTTCTCATCCTTTTGTTCAAGCACTTTGTAAAAAGACACTACCAAGAATAAGCTCCCAAGAGTCTTGTGTCTCATTATCTCAATCTAAACCCCCCTAACCCCCTGAAAAGCTCTCCTTTATAAAGCATAATTTTAATCTCTTTTAGGTGGTAAAAATAGGAAGGTTTATATAGGAGTTCCTGCTATTATAGGATAAGAGTTGAGGTTTTACTATGGACAATCTTGAAACAAAAATAACAAATCCCTTAACAAAGAAAGGGAAGTCTATATTAGCTTCTTATCTTTTGGAAAAGGTTTCTGAAAATAAACAGAAAAAAGTTATTGCAGAATCATATTTTAAAAAAGCAATGGAGGAAGCAATTGAGAAGTTTCTGGATACTGATTATCAGAACCCTAAAGAAATATTTTTGGTCGATACCTCCAAAATAGTATACTGTAAGCGAGAGGGATTAGGGCAATCATGGCAATCCCCCAAGGAATTATGGCGATCTTTTTTGGATGATTATATATTATCTTCTGGTCTGTTTGGAATAAAAAAAGAGGGAGATAGCTTCATCGTAGAAGAACCAAATACATTAAGGGGGCTATGGATGGCAGAAGTTCGGGATTTAGGATTGAATACCGATATTCTCATTGAAGGAAAAACATATACTATCGGAACAAAAAAAGAAGGTAATACTATCAATCCAAGAAAAATAAAGGAAGCAGCTATCGCTGATTATTTATGGTACTGTGAAAGCGTGGTTGATCCATCAAATCCCAAAGAGCAGAAGAAACTTGCTTTCGCAAAGGGAGTATTAAGAGGGGACGCTTTTTTGCCCATTTATGACAATCTTGGAAATCTGTACAAACCCACAAGAGAAAAATTGAAGAGTGGATTTGGAAACAAACTTAAGAAAGGAGAAACTCCTGAGCACATACAAGATCCACAGGAACGAACATTGCTCGAGGATGTTGCTCAAGAAGAATTGAGAATCCTGTTGAGGGGTAAAAAAATAGGCAAGAAAAATGACTCTTTAGAATTGGTTCTCGCGAAATATAAGCCGGAGATTTATGAAGAAAATTTAAACCACACAAGTTTTTATATGCTTGATTCCATAACAGACTTTATAGCGAAGATTAAATCTAAAATTCAAGGCAATACGTATGAAATAGAGTTTACAAGAGATCCTGTAAAGGTCAAGAAAGCAGCAGAAGCAACGGTACTTAATGATAGTGGGTCTTGCATAAATCATGAAAGTTTGGATACGTTTGCCAGATGGACCTCAGATACAGGTACCCTCTTCTTAGTAGGAAAACAAAATGGAGTCCTGAAAGGATACGCGAGGATGTACATAACAAAAAATGAGAAAGAAGAGCCTGTCTTATTTGTTGACACTATTGAGCCGCCTCGTAAGGATTTTGAGGAGCATAAAGGATTTGTAAACGCTATGTCCCTCGCAGCAGTTCAATTAGGGTTGGATATTGGCGTAAAATGCGTTGTGGGGAATGATGGAAGGATTAAGTATGGCCCAAAGCAGGCATTTGGCAGCACTGAACGAAAGATGACGCTTGAGAAAGTTGGCAGAGGGGATTATCAACCCTACACGTTTCTCGATAAAAAGGAAACAACCCCGTATGTGCTTATGCAAAACTGGAGAGGGTAAAAATGCTCACTGATCCGGACCCCAATTTTAATTTTGCATTATAAATTATTGCACTTTTTTTTGATTGTTGATATACCCGCTAATTAGTAAATGACCCATTTTTGAAAGCTTCACAAACAGATTCTTTTTCTCTTCCTTTGTTTCAACAAGGCGCAATTCCTTCAAACCTTTGTGTTTGTAATTTCCATTTATATGGTAGGATAATAATGAAACCGACATCCCTAACCTTTTGTTTAGTTCTTTGATTGATACATAGCTGTCAACATCAAGTTTTTTTAGCACCTTCATTTTATTTTCACTGATTTCATTATAATAGGAAAGTTTCATAATTGGCAAGAGCATGGTTTTGTCCCCCATGACGCCAAAAGCCTTCATTCCATTTGCAAATGCAGCGCTTAATGCAGCGCACGTGCTCATCCTGTCTCCTGTAGCAACATTCACAATCAGCTGGTTTTCAGGATAGAGCGCGCATAGCCTGCTGAAGACCTTGAACATTTCCCCCATAACATCATCTTCAATTTCAATAATTTCTGATTTGATGGTAAAATCCCTGAGTTTTTCTGCCACTGATTTTGCAGCCTTTACATTATGTTTTGGTGTTATGAGAATAAATTTTTCCGTTGGAAAGTCTTTTATCCCGACAAATAGCGCTTTGAGATTATCCCCTACTGGAGCAATAACTGTAAAACCCATATAGGGATTTTGAATGCAGCATTTAAATATCTTTTCTTTGAAATTCAAAACATTATTTTGATGATATTGGGTTAATTATAAATACGATATGCTGTTTATAGCGCTAAGAATAATAGCTAAAAATAATAAAATCGGAGGTTAAAACAAAATGAATAAACCACATATCATCATTGGCGCATTGTTTGCAGTGATTGTACTTGTTTCAGGCTGCAATAATGCCGCTACAGGTGATACGCTTGTAAATACAGTTAATGGCAATAGCCACCAAATAAAATCAAGTGAAACTCTAAGACATGCTATACTCAATATTGAAGGGATGTACTGTGCTTCCTGCGGTCCAGGACTAGCAAAATTATTTTTAGAAAAGGAGGGCGTCCTTGTTGCAAGCGTATCTAATAAAAATGATAAGGGAGAGATAATCTATGACGCAAGCAAAACAACTGCAGATCATCTCATAAGCATGTTGCCTGAACCGTACAAAGCAACAATTTTAGAAGATATGCCCGCAACACAAGAGATGATTGAATCAGTTAACAAACTTAGGAACGACTAACCAGATGGTACCCCCAGAAATTAAAAAGGGATTTAGCTTTGGTGCAGGAGGGGCGTTTATCGCCTCTCTTTGCTGTATTACTCCCATGGCAATCTTTTTCTTTGGTTTTGGGACATTGTCTTTTGCACTTAGCTTTATAAAATATAAACCGTTTTTTCTTGTGGCAGGATTGTTATTTGTTCTTTTGGCAATCTTTTTTAGATTAAAAAAGAAAGGCGCAATATGCTCAATTGATCCAAACGAGATAAAGAGGAAAAAATATTTTATTGCAACTGTTGTTGTAGTGATGATTTTATTGTATATCTTTATCCAATATGCTATTTTGCCTTATCTTGGAAAGAGCGTATACAGATAAAGAAGGGCAACATTATAGAACATAGGGATACATATAATTAAACAAATTCCATTATTCACAACATCCGAGGGCTTCAATCTCACCACGGGCTTTGCGATCCCTGCGCCTTTTGTGATCTTAACTCTTCGGTTTCCCTCCCAGGCGTTGCACTAAAATCTTGTTCTCGTTTCACTCGGAGAAACTAACACAGCTTATACACCCTTTGAGTTCACGACCGCATCTTTTTCAGCATGTCAATATTGGTGAATACTTTCACTCTGCCTTGCTCCTGCATATGTTGGTCATGGGACCAAATTCCTTCAGAATGTGTTGCAATGCAGCAGGCGAGATATGGGATGTCCTTGGGATCAGAGATCTCGGGTTTCAGCTTTTCAGTAAACTTGCTGTATTCCGCCTTTGAAATAATGGTCACAGGTTCAAATATTAAAGAAAGCAATATACCAAGCTCTTCGGCATTCATCCTCAATTTTTTGCCAAATTCAGCTTTATACTTTTCCAGCTCTTCCCTGACAAATTCAGGAGTTATAAAATCGAACTTACTGCTGAATAGGATGGCTCTTGTAGTGCTGTTCTTAAGCAGTGCGGCAACAATCCTGTTACTGTCTATGACAACTTTCATCTAATCAGGCCGTGCTTTTTGGCAACTCTTCTATTAACCCTAGCGCCAATCTTTAAAGCATCCTTTTCAGTCAGCTTGCTGTTGGATAGTATCTTATCCATAAGCTCCATCTTTTTTGCCTGCCCCCATAAGGCCTGCCTCGCAACTTCACTCCACTTTATTTCGGAATGTCTCTTCATTATCTTGTTCAGGTCATCAGGGACCGCCAAAGTCATATTAGTCATTTTGCATCACTTAAGTAAGATAAGTATTATTACTTATTTATATGCTTTTCGGCAGCGAACTCAAATTTCTCGCTCCGCTTGACCCCTCTAAATGTTCGGGGCACATAATAAACATTAGTTACAATCATAAAAAGATTAATCAGAGAGGATTTAATCATGCGATGAACAAGCAAACGCATATAAGAAAAAGGTTACTTTTAACTAGAAAAATTTAATTCAATAATCTTTTCAAGCATATTCTTATCCCTTTACAACACCCAATGGTTTTAGCCTCACCACAGGCTTTGCGATCCCAGCCCCTTCCGTAATCTTAATCACTTCATCAATATCCTTGTACACCAAGGGAGCCTCCTCGCTTAACCCTTTCCATGATCCTGATTTGACATAAATATGCTGTTCTTCAAGCTCCTGCCTTACTTTTTCTCCTCTAAAAAGCTCGTTTGCCCTGTGCCTTGACATGACTCGTCCAGCCCCATGGGCGGTGCTTCCAAATGTTTCCTCCAGCGACTTCTCAGTGCCAACGCAGATGTACGAGGCGGTTCCCATGCTCCCGGGAATCAAGACTGGATGGCCGACATCTTTGTATGTTTCAGGAACTCCTTCATGATGCGCGGGGAAGCATCTTGTTGCACCTTTTCTGTGGACATAAACTTTTCTTTTGACGCCATCAATTGTATGCTCCTCCAATTTTGCCATGTTGTGGGCGATGTCATAAATTGTTTTTAATTCTGCCTTCTCTCCAAAAATTTTTCTAAAGGCGCCCCGTATCTCGTGGGCGATGATGTGCCTGTTGCACCACGCGAAGTTTGCTGCTGATGCCATGGCTCCAAAATAGTCTTTGGAAAGTTTTGAATCTACAGGGGCATAGATTAAATCTTTGTCTGGGAGTGAATTTCGTATTTCAGGGAATGCGTCCTCTATTTTTCTTATATAATCTGAACATACTTGATGCCCTAACCCCCTGCTCCCGCAATGGATCATAACACTAATTTGATCTTTGTCATGGATGTAAAATTTTTTTGCAATTGCTTTTTCATATATCTGATCAACAAATTGGACCTCCATGAAATGGTTTCCCGCGCCTAATGTTCCCAGCTGGGTTCTTCCTCTTGCCTTGGCAACATGGGAAACTTTGTTTGGATCCGCATCCGTAATGCATCCATTCTCTTCGCAATGAACTAGGTCATCTTCATTTCCCAGATCATGCTCAACAGCCCATCGCGCCCCTTTCTTAAAAACCTCATCAAGTTCGGAATCTGCCAGCTTTAATTTGGAGTTCCTTCCCACGCCCACCGGGACATTTTTAAAAATTTCCTCAAGAAGCTCTTTGATGTTTGGCTCGACTTCCTCTTTTGTTAAATTCGTTGAAAGGACCCTAACCCCGCAGTTAGAAACAACAAATTGATCAGCGATAAAATTATGGTTGGGATTATCCATAGTTAAATCATACACATACCCGCCATATCTTTTCTTTTCTATGTTTAAGAGCGGCTCAACAACCAGGCCATCATTGCCAAAAGCATATTTTTTTGCATATTCTCCAAATGAAGGGAAATTAAACGCGATACGAGGCACCTTTCTTTCAGACCAAAGAGAATGGAGAACAAACTGTTGTGGGGTGTATTCCGATATTCTTGATTCCAACGTTGCCAGTATTTGTTTGCTGCCAATTCCTGAGCGATACAGGCTTTTTGCGACCGTTCTTAGCCTAAACCGTAATCTTTGGATGTGTTCTTTGTATCGCATATAGCTTACCGCGTAACTTGCAAATTTCTTCTTTTTGCGATTATACTCATACCCAATTGTTTCGAAAAATGCAATAAGGTTTTTTGGATTACTTAAAATACTTAAACGCAATCCGACAGTAGGACCATATTTTCCTTCATAATTATTTCCTTCTACTTTGCAAGGGTACCTTGATTGTATTTTAAATTCCATCAACAGCAACCGAATATCATTGAGAAAATCAATTGCATTCTGCTGTAATTTTTTTGATTTGTTCATATTGAGTTGAAGCTCATAAAAATTGTATCTATTCAATGTTTTTGGCTTTGAAAGCTCTGCCCCGAAGAAAGCAGCAAGGAACAATCTTTTTTGCCATGAACATGCTTTCATAATCCACCCCGGAATTCTGTAAGCCATATGTGTTTTTCTGCCATATGGAGTTCCCAAGGCGATCAGTAAAAGAGCAAATACAGTAGACGATTGTTTGATATGGCACTCATTAAATTCAAAGTCAAAAATGCCATACTTTGTTTTAATATTGTGTCTTCTTTTTCGTTCGTAAATTTTTGAAGGAATAATACCCAAAGCCCGTATATCATTTTGAATGGATAATAGGTCCTCCTTTTTTGCATAAAAAGAGGTTATCAACCTGCTTGCATGTGCTGAACGTTTTGTTGTGCAGATACACCCATCGCCAAAAATAAATCCCATTAATTTTAATACTGCCGGCAAAATTGGTGAATTATACCTCAGTGGAAAAATATTTAATTTTTTAAAATGATTTATTATCTGCGTTTTTGCGTTTCCTTTATTTGCTACTTTAAGTTTTGCTAGGTTTTTTTCTACATCTTCCAGTGTTAAAATTATTTCATCGCTTGGTTTTGTGTATTCAACACCTTTGAAAGGAGAAACGATAACAGAGTCCTCTTTTGAGAGATTTTTTGCCAGCTTCATTCCTTCGGATGTATAAACCGGGTGATCCCCTGTAACTCTTAATAATCGCCCAGTTTTTGTTTTGACGTGGTAAAGCTCTCCATTTCCTTTCTTTTTCATAAAAAGGATCGCGTTCGTTTCCTTTTCCGTTTTATTTTTTAAATCAACAAATTTCATTGACGCAGAATTTAACAATCCCCTAAGTTTTTTTATGGGTAAAAATGTTCCCTGTTTTAATTTTATTACAACTGATGGGTGGATGCAATTTATATCAAATCCCACCCCCCCAGGGGAAATACAGCCATTTTCAGAATCCATTGCGGCAACCCCGCCAATACTGAATCCGTATCCCTGGTGGGCGTCTGGGAGCATTATTGATTTTTTAACAATTCCCGGAAGAGTCGCAACATTGACCCCCTGTTCTATTGATTTGTCTTCCTGCAGTTTTTTGAAAACTTTCTCAGAAGCGTAAACATAGACAGGGACTTTCATCTTCCCTTCTTTTTCTATTTTAAAGCAGTACTCATTCACTTTTGTTATTTTCATTTTGATTATATTTACTTGTCACGTTTTAAAAGACTTGCTATTGGGCGCAAAACAGGTTCTTTCTTTATTTTTCTTTTTTTCCTTGCAGAATAAATTTTCTAATCTCTTTGATAGTCGGCTTTTGTTATTATTGAAGGTTCAACGTGTCCCATAACCAATTAAATCGAAAAAGATAAGGTGTATTTATAAAGATTTCTTCAAAAATTTAGAAAGATATTCAATCATGTAACTACTAAAAAATGAATGAAGTTTAAATATAAGGGTGATATACTAAAAATCATAAAATTCGGGGGTTAAAAAATGAAAAGCTTGACACAAACATTAACAGAAGTCTATGAAGGTTTTAAATTGAGAAAGGAGAAGCAAAGGCTCGAGGAATTTGTCGATTCAATGGGTGGTTTTACGTTGATGTGCGTGTATGGGGAGAATAAAAAATATTTGCCATGCGCGTGCGGGTGTTCAGAATGCTATACTGAGAGGTTTCCAGCTCTGCCAGGCTGTGGCATGCCGACGTTTAGTAATGCAGAAGCAGAATTTTTAAAAAAGAATTTAGAAAAACCATGGATAGGGAATCCTGGTCCGTGGGAACCGATAGGCAATTTTGGGATTAATGGCCCGGGTTACGGGAGAGTACTGGCTCCAGGATTAATTGAAAGGCAGAGGTTAGATGATCACCCCCCTTTGGGACCACATTTTAATAAGGAGCTATATTCTATTTTTAATAATCGAGAAACAAAATCAATAAGCAATGAACATTGTACAGATCTTAAAGATTATTTAAAATGAATACAAACAAAATTTTAATAAAAGAGAAGCTTAGTAAAAACGCGCTTTATTTTATGTTAAATAAGAGCGAAGATTTTCATAAAGCACTCTGCTCTATTCTAAGTGATTTGGGATTTAAAGATTCAGAGATATTAAAAGCAGATAGGTTTTTTCCTGAGATAGATGAAGAAACTTTATACTTAGAAGATAACGGTTATCATTTGGTCATAACAGTAACAGAAAAAAATATCCATTTGACTGTTTTTACAGAAAAAAATATGGAAGGCCTGCAAAAACTGATTGTAAAATCTTTCAGTCTTTAATTTCTAGTTAATGGGGACCACACAAATTATGAGATAAAGGTTCCTGGCATCAAAAAGCCGTTAGTAAATATTCATATACCTATGGGAAAATATAAAAAGGATGATTGAGCTAACATGTTAAAAATATTGAGATTAGAAAATTATGGGAATATTAACTATTACAAAATTGAATATGTTAATAATTTTCACAACTTTTTTATAAATTTTTTGGATGATGCGGGGTTTACTAAAGAAGAGATCTTAAAAGTTGATACTCCTTTTTTTAATCTTGAAGGAGAGTACATCTTTTTAGCAAAAAAAATATGAAAATCCACCTTTTTATTGAAAAAAACGGGGTAAATATGGTAATTGATACAAAATTGCCACAAGAAAAACTAAATGAGGGTATCAAAAAATATTTTAGTTTTCCCAAAGATTAAATAATTCTTTTTTATTTTAATCGTATTCTGCTATCCCCTTCTTGAAAAAAGTTCACTCACCGTTAAAAAGTATGTTTCACAACCTCTGCATGGGCCATGGACCCCTTAGAAAACCGGACAAGGGCGCAAAACAAGACCATGAAGCCGCAACCAAAAAAGCATATAAATCAGCCCCCTCCCTTTTAGTAAATGCTTGACTACATTGAAATCCAGCGGAAATGGATCAAGAGATGGGAAGAGGCTGGCGTTGGAAAAGCGGAGCCGAAGAAAGGACTAAAAAAGTTCTTCATTATTTTTGCCTATCCCACTGTTTCAGGATTCCAGCATACCGGCCATATGAGGGGATATAGCTATGCGGACGCCATTGCCAGATACAAACGAATGAAAGGATACAACGTTCTTTTCACCGCGGGAGCCCACGCGACAGGAAATGGAGCGATCGCAAAGGCATACAAAATAAAAACTGGCGAGAGCAATGAGATTAAAGAATTACGGGAAAGGGGCTTGGAAGAAAAAGATATCAAAAAACTCGCGGATCCCCTGAACTATGTCGATTACTTCAGCAAAACCTATGTTGAGGACTACAAGCATTTTGGTTTTTTAGGAGACTGGAGAAGATTTGCCGTAACAACTCATGAGGATTACCAGCAGTTCATCCGGTGGCAGTTCCTCAAGCTGAAGCAGAAAAAGCTTCTGACGCAAAAGCCCTACTACGCGACATTCTGCCCCCACTGCGGGCCTGTTGCTGTTGACCCTTCCCAGATGGACCTTTTAAAAGGCGGCAACGCTGAGAAGCAGGAATTTACGTTAGTGAAACTGCAGTGGGGAAAAGAAAATCAGTACCTTGTCGCTGCGACATTAAGGCCAGAAACTATGTACGGCCAGACAAATCTCTGGGTTGACGGGAATCAGGAATACCAAAAACTTTCTGTTGACAATGAAATCTGGATTGCGAGCAAGGAATGCGTTGAAAAATTAAAGTACCAAAAAGGGGATATAAATGTGATAGGAAAAATCAAGGGAAAAGAATTGCTTGGAAAATACTGCTATGCCCCTGCATTGGAAAAAGAGATTATGATCCTTCCCTCAAAATTCTGCGATCCCGCAATTGGGACAGGAATTGTCACGAGTGTTCCTTCTGATGCGCCCATTGATTGGATGGGGCTTCATGATCTTCAAAAAAATAAAACGCTCTGCGAATCTTTTGGTCTCAATCATGAAGAGA
>CAZTDJ010000015.1:0-11065 GCA_964612835.1 Candidatus Woesearchaeota archaeon | reverse complement strand
ACACAAGCGGAGGAAATGATGAAAGATGTGTATGCCTCTTTCATAACCCCCGCGAATGCTCTCCATATAACAGACACCAAGAGCGCGGAAATCATCAAGTACGCCTCAAATCTCTTTTTAGCCACGAAAATTTCATTTATCTCTGAAATCGCAGGTCTCTGCGAAAAAGTTGGCGCGAACATTGACGAGGTAAGCAAGGCGGTGGGGGCTGACAAAAGGATAGGAAAAGAGTTCCTTGCTGCTGGCCTTGGATATGGAGGAAGCTGCCTGCCCAAAGATGTGAAAGGATTGATTTCAACTGCAAAACAATTCGGACTTGAAACGAAAATCGCGCAAGCAGGGGAAGAAGTGAATACAAAACAGAAAACCGCGCAGGTATCCCAATTGAAAAACTACTTTGATGGATTTCTTGTGGGAAGAAGAATTGCCATATGGGGCCTTTCTTTCAAACCAGGAACTGATGATGTTCGGGAAGCTCCCGCAGTAAATATTATCAATAAACTTCTTGAGGAAGGGGTGGGGGTAAAAATCTATGATCCCCAAGCAATGGAGAATGGAAAAAATATTTTTGGGTATCGCGTGTATTTTGCGGATTCACCCTACGACGCATTGACCAACTGCGACGCGCTCTTGATTGCGACAGAATGGGACGAGTTCAAAAGTCCTGACTTTGACGAGATAAAGAAAAGGCTTAAAAAGCCGGTTGTTTTTGATGGAAGAAATATCTATGATCCCAAAAAGATGAAGGAGATGGGATTTGAATACAGGTGCATTGGAAAATGAAAATTTTAGTTACTGGGGGAGCAGGTTTTATCGGAAGCAATCTGTGCAGGGATTTGCTGGAAAAAGGGAATGACGTGGTATGTGTGGACAATCTTCTCAGCGGAGATAAAAAAAATATTGAGGACATTCTGGGGCATGAGAAATTTACCTTTATGGAAGCGGATATTTGTAACGCTCTAGACATCCCCTGCGACCAGATTTACAACTTGGCCTGCCCCGCGTCTCCTGCAGCCTATCAAAAGAATCCGAAAGAAACATTGCTGGCGTGCTCTCTGGGCGTTGAAAACATGCTGAATCTCGCGCTTAAAAATAATGTTCCTTTGCTGCATACGTCCACCTCAGAGGTCTATGGAAATCCTCTCGAGCATCCGCAAAAGGAGAGCTATTGGGGAAACGTGAATTCCTATGGGCCGAGAAGCTGCTATGACGAGGGAAAGAGATACGCGGAATCCCTTATTTGGGTATACAATAATCAACACGCTTCTCATGCGAAGATTGTAAGGATTTTTAACACGTATGGCCCCTTTATGAAAGCAGAAGATGGAAGGGTTATTCCTAATTTTATCAAGCAGGCGCTGAACAATGAACCGATTACCCTCTATGGAGATGGAAGCCAAACGCGAAGCTTTTGTTTTATTTCTGATATGGTTGATGGCCTTGAACGCATGATGGGCTCAAAAGAAACCGGGCCAATCAATTTGGGAAATCCCGCTGAGTATACCGTGAAAGAGATCGCGGAGAAGATTGTCGCGTTAACTCGCTCTTCTTCTGTCCACGTGTACAAAGAACTTCCCACTGATGATCCCCTCAAACGAAGGCCAAACACCGCAAAAGCGAAGAAACTTCTTAACTGGGAGCCCAACGTGGATCTTGAGCAAGGATTGTTACAAACAATAGCATATTTCAAAAAGGCCGCATGAAAGCGATTATTCTCGCGGCAGGGTACGCGACGCGATTGTATCCTCTTACAAAAAACATTCCCAAGGCGCTCCTCCCTCTTCAGGACAAGACAATTCTCGACCGCATC
This sequence comes from Candidatus Woesearchaeota archaeon, assembly GCA_964612835.1. Lineage (GTDB taxonomy): Archaea > Nanobdellota > Nanobdellia > SCGC-AAA011-G17 > JAGVXY01 > CAZTDJ01. The sequence continues at coordinate 9,255 of CAZTDJ010000015.1, read as the reverse complement.
ATGGAAAAATTAGAGGGCCTCAGATTGAAGAGAGTCTATCTCGTCACGAACCATAAATTTTATGCCCAGTTTTCGGCATGGGCTAAGGGAAAGGAGATTGCGATTTTTGATGATAGAACAAATTCTGAGGAAAACAGGCGCGGCGCAGTAGGGGACATCCTTTTTGCGATGAAAGAGGCAAACATTCGTGATGACCTTCTTGTCGTGAATGGAGACAATCTCTTTGAGTTTGATCTCAAGCATTTCTTGCACTTCTTCAAGGAAAGGCCAAAGATCGCGTGTCTCGATATAAAGGACAAAGAAAAGGCAAAGCAGTACGGTGTTGTGGCTGTTGAAGACCAAAAGATCGTCAGATTCGAAGAAAAACCGCAGCATCCATTCTCCACATTGATTTCAACAGGGGTCTACTTTTTTCCAAAAAAAAACTTGCATCTTGTCAAAGCGTACGTTGAGCAAGGGGGTAAAACCGATAGGACAGGGGATTTTATAGAATGGCTCGTGAAACAAACCACTGTCTATGCGTACCCTGCCAAAGGGAAATGGTTTGATATTGGAACAAAAGAAATTTTGGAAGAGGCGAGAAAAGAATTCAGCTGATTACTTCTTCTTTTTGGGCGCCGCTTTTCCAGCCTTTTTTCCAACAGACTTTTCAAGTTCAAGAATCTTGCTCTCCATATTGAGAATCGCTTTTTCCACCTTGAAAAACCTTCGTAAGCTGTACACAATTCCAAGAACCGCTCCTAAAATCACTAAAAGAACTGCTTCTGCAAGATCAAGGTTTGCCAATCCTACCACCTCCTCATAACAGTAAGAAGCGCTCTTCCTATTTAAAGTTAACTTCAAAGGTCATTCTTTGAGGGTGCGCTCAACCATGCTTGCGAATGCTGGCCGAGTGATAAAAACCCCAATCGTAACCCCTACAATGGTGGTAAGCGCGAATCCCCTTAAAAGACCTGCTCCAGCCCCCATTAAGGGAAGCATCGCGACGACTGTGGAGGCGTAGGAAACAAAGATAATAAAAAACGCGTTTTTGATTCTTTCTTTCCAGCTGATTACCGCTTCTCTTCCAGCGATAACCTCATCAGAGACAACAATCTGATCATCAATCCCTGTACCAATCGCTGCAATAATCCCTGCGATAGCAGCCAAATCTAAATCCCATTTGATAAGGGAGGCGAATCCCAAGAGGATGATAACCTCGCTAAAAATAGTAATGACCATGGGAATCACAATTTTCCATGTTCTGTATCTCGCGAAGATAATAACAACAACCCCCATCACAGCAACCAGCCCAACCACAATGGAGTTTTTAATAAATTCCTTTCCGACAGCTGGAGAAACAGAATCGAGTTTTTCAATCGCGACATCATAATCAAGCGAGCCCGTGATCAAAATCGTCTGAAGTTTGTCCATTCCCTTTGTCGCGTCAGTAATCGCGTCATTTCTTGTGTTTCCATAGCCCGGCCCTGTGATGACAATTCGCGAAGCTTCTTGCCCTTTCAGGCTTGACGCGATATTCAGGCTGTCCACAAGTTTTTCATCAAGGTAAAAATCAAGCTTTTCTTCAAGATAGCTGGTGCCAGGGACAACCGCAATATTCTTTGTTACCTCGGCATGCCGTTTTGCCGCATCTTGGCTCAGTTGGATCTCAAACTGGAATTGGCAGTTCCATGTTCCCGAGCTGAGCGGATAGCAGGAGGTTATCCCTGAGCAGCTTCCATCATTTTTGCAGACAAAGGGGATGTCTTTTTTTCCTCCAGAGAAGACCGTATCCTTTCCAATTTTCGCTTCAAACTTTCCCTGCTGCGCGACAAGGCTCTTCACCTCTTCCCGCGTCGCTCCCGCGATCTCAATCAAAATAAACTTGTCCTCTTGTGAACTCGCGCTTCGAATCCTTATGTCAGTCAACCCATAGACATTCAGCCGGTTGTTTAGAATGCCGATAATATTCGTGATGTCATTGTCAGTCAAGGTCTCATTGGAGATGGGCTTGAGAAGAATCCGCGTTCCTCCTTCGAGATCAAACCCCTTGTTGATGTTCGTCTTTTTTGCTTCAGTCACTGAAATATCAAGTGTGGGAGCGAGAAACGCGTACTCCTGTTTATTTGTTTGTATAAGAAAACGGTGGACAGGAAAAAGTTCAGCGATCTGCTCTTTGTATGCATCTTCGCTGGTAACCGGAACCCCATTCAGGGCGAGGATTTTTTCCTCTTTAGATAAAGGAATGTCATCCTGCGCGTCAACAACCGTCAAGTTTTCAGTTCTCGCCCCCAGAGAATACTGAACAGGGTAGGTATAGGTGCCCTTGTCTGTTTGCACGGTAATATTGAACGGCTCTTTTTTGTACGCTTGAACCGCGGAAAAATAATCCTCCACTGTTTGGATGGGCTGGTCATTGATGAAATTAATTTTTTCTCCCGGAGCGATTCCCTGCAATTCCGCGAATCCTCCCGAAGCCACTGATTTTATTTCCACCCCTTTTGCCCAGGGGTTGGGGGAAATGGCAAGAAGAGAGAGCACAAGGAAAAAAAGGAGCGCATAGATGCGCCAGCCCACTTTCATTTCAGGTTCCTCCTTTCGCAGTACCATTTCAAGATCCCTGCGTTGGTGATATACGTCGCGATCACATCGAAGAATAAGGCGATCAGGATGATGAGAAACATTTCCTTGATGATGAATGATTTGGAGAAAAAATATCCCGCGAAAAGCGCAGCGAAGGTTGTGATGGTCATGGTAAGCCCGGTTTTCATCGCGCTCACAATTCTTTGGTTGATGGCTCCCTCTTGCTTCTTGAAAATCCTGTTGGTGAGCACAATGTCTGTGTCAATGCTATACCCTATTGTTAAAAGAATTGCCGCGATTCCCGCAGTGGATATCTTTAATCCGATGATATCAAGCGCCGCGAGGGTGAGGGTGATATTAAAAACAGGAGATTGAATAATCGCGATGGATGATATGATCTTTCGAAAGCTGATGAAGATGACAAGGGACATAAAAGCAAACGCGATCAGGATGGCGCGGAGCATTTGGTTGTAGAATGATTTCCCCAAGGTAGAACCCGTTTCCTCAAAGCTGTATGTTCCTTCTTTTAGCTCCACGACCTTTTCCAACGCGCTCCGCAGTTCATTTTCATTGACATCGCTCGCCTCAACAATAAATCCCGTGCTGGTTTTTGTTTCAAATAGGTTCAAACTCGTTACCCTGAAATCTGATTGCGGCAATTCCTTCCTCAGCCCTTCCTCAATATTTTCAATGTCAGCTGGCAAGTAAACTGTCGCGGTTATCCCTCCTGTCAAGCTGACGTCCTTCGCGATGATGTCCCCTGTTTGGGCGTAATTCACTCCTAGATAAGAAACCGCAAGGACAAACAAGAAGAGCGGAATAATCAAAAGTGCCTTGTAGTGCTTATTGTAAAATTCTTCAAACATAATGAGAATAGGGACAAATGCCTATTTAAAAGCTTTTTTAAAATAAAAAAAATAAAAAAATAAAAAATTTATTGTTTATGCGGTAGTATCCAGTTCAATGTAGAAATAATATGTCGTTAATGCTGTGTTACCTGAATGACCGTCTTCAAGAACTATTGCTTCAAACTCGTGCGTTCCGCTGTCAAATCCAGTTGCTCCATTTTGCTTGATAAGTGATGCAAATACCGGAATATTCAGAGATGGTGCATACAATAGTGCTTCCTGGAAGTTTGATGAAGGACCGCTGGCATCATTTAAGTTAACTGCCGGGCATTCCGCAACTGTAAAGTTCAAGCTTCCTGTAAGGAATTCGTTGTGGCTTGTTGAATCACTAAATGTTTCAGTAACTCCATCTTTATGAGCTGCCTGGATGCCGAACTGAGATTCTAATGTTGTAGCATTGAGCCCCTTTACACTTGTTGACCCTGGTGCATCATTATCTCCAGCTAATGTACCATTGGCAGTAAGGTTGAAGCACTGCATTTCAGTAAATGTTGGCGTGTCATTTGCAACATAAATCTCTCCTTTTGGATTTGCTTCAGTCCAATTGTAAAGCTTGTTTCCGCTAGAATCCTCAAGAGCAATAGCTTCAGAAACATTACCAAAGTAACCTTGCCATGCCCTTGTGTTGAACTTACTTTCAACATTCAATCTCGTGATATTTCCAGCAAAAGCTGCAACTTGATTGGGAGTAACAGTTGCCATTGTTGTGTTCTGCAATGCCGTTACTGTTGCTCCATCAACAGTTGCCTTTACAACTGAAACCACTGCCAGAATTAAAAGAAATACCAGTGGAACATACAAGATAATTTTCTTTTTTTCCATTTTTCACCCCCTTTCCTAATTTTGTTATTATAGGTATTGTATACATAATATATAAACATTTTCTTTTTAAAATTTATTTATTATAAACCAAAAAGTAACAAAAATTGAGATTAGTTATCTATTCTTTGTTTATAATAAAATTTATAAATACTACCAAATAATAAAAACCAACGGGGGTAAAATTGAAAAAAAAGACAAACTGCTTGATTATCCTGCTTTTTATTGCTATTTTAAGCTCTTATGCTTTTGCCCATAGCGATACTGATAAAAATGCACATATCATTGCAAATTCAGAAGATTGGAAGGATGTTTATAGTATAACGCTATACGCTTCTCTTTTAGGTGATGGCTTCAGTTTTTTAACTAACGAAAAACACGCCTTTAGTTTGCTGAAAAGTATAAAAAAAGGAACGCATCTCCACATTATCAGCTCAAGTAAGGTTCCTTATATTATTGGCTACAAGGACATTGCAGAATCAGGGGAATTTGTTGGAACAGACGAATTTTCATATTCCCAAATGAACTTTGATTTAGCAAAGAAGGCAGTTTCAGAAGGCATAAAAGATTTTATTGTTGTTGATGACTCATTAGGCTATAGTGCCATGGCGGCTGCCCCTTACGCTTCCATCAAAAAATCATATGTTCTTTTTGCAAATAAAGAAAATATCAATGATATTGGTGCTTTTTTAAGCCCGTTGAAAATAGGGGAACTTATACTTTTTGGCAATCTCGATAGTGAAGTGGTACAAGCGCTCAAAAAGCATAATCCCCAAATAATCAACAAGGGGAATAGATTTGAAGATAATATTGAAATTGTAAAAAAATATCTTGAGATTAAACCCACGAGCCAGGTTGTCATCTCAAATGGAGAATTTATTGAAAGACAGCTTATCGAAGGAAAAGATCCTGTTATTTTTATCGGCAGCGAAAATGTTCCGGAAATTATCAAGGAGTTCCTGAGAAATTCAGAATTCAAAGTTGCAGTTCTTATTGGAAACGAATTAGTAAATACGGCCACTCAATTAAAAAATGAATTAGGAATAAGCACTTTTGTAAAATTGGCACAAAGTGCAAGGCTTCCAAGCGGAGCTGTTGCTCAAATAGAAAATCTAGATGTTTTTTTTCTTCCAGTTTATATCGTTTCTATTGATCTTGAATCAATCAGATACAATTTAGCATCGCAGCAGCTTGAAATCACTTATAGAAACAATGAAAAAATTCCCGTTTACTTCAAAGGAAAAATAACCTTATGGGATGGTTCTGAAAGTCACGTTGTTGGAGATTCAGAGCCAGTTTTCCTAAATAAGAATGATTGGAAAACAGTAACTTACAAAGGAATTAATGCTGGCAGTAAAGAACTTACTGCAGACCTTTTTATTATTTTCGGTGAATCAAAATCTTCTTTGGAAAAAATTCTTGAAATTAAAGGGATAAAAGTTGCAGTTGTTGATGTTATTGACGCATGTGAGATAAAGCTTTTGGGAGTAACATACAACCCCAATTCAGAAAGATTTGATATTTTAGTTAATAATATAGGAACAGAAAAATGTTATGCGAATGCAGAGATTCGTGATTTAACTATGGGGGGCCAAAAGATGACAGTTGGATCCGGAGAGGCTGTTCCTATCAAAGCAGGAGATGAAAATCAGATCAGAATAAAAATTAAAATGGAGGATTTAGATATAAAAGAAAATCGATTTATTAATCTAGCAGTTTACTACGGACAAAGACCCAATTCATTAACAAAATCTCTAGAAGGGATTCTTGAATATGATGTCAAAAAAGGAGATATCCTATTTTACAGCATTATAATCCTCTTTGGAATTCTTTTAATTGGCCTTATCATCGGATTTATGAATGGCAGGAGATGCTATTTCTGCAATCATAGGAATCCAAAACATAGGCAGAAATGCGGAAAATGCGGTTGCATTTTAAGACCTTTATGATCCATGACAAACAATGCATACATCTTGAGAAAAGCAGTTCCCCTAAAATTGGGTGTTATTATAGTCATATTTATTTTTGCATTATTTTTATTTAATCAATCTGTTAATGCTTCCGCAATAAATACGACTCTTCTTATCGAAATATCGGCAAATCCAATTATAGCAAACCCAAACCAGCTACTAACTTTAACTGCGGATGTAACTAGGGCAACAAACGATACTTTGATTTACGAGTGGGATATTCAAAATGATGGCATAATTGATGTTGCTAAGAATAAATCCTCTAATTCAGATTCTATCTCTGTTTCATATAATCAAAGCGGCATCTATGATGTGACTATCTTTGTTAATGATACTTCAACAAATATTTCTAATATGACTTCAACTCAAATCCTGGTAGGAAACCCATCTCAATTTTTTCAGGTTTCAATTCCAAAAAATGAGTATTGGCTTGATGAACAAATTGTAATTTCACTTACATTGCCTTCAAAAGCTTTTGTTGCATATTCTTTGAAATTTCCCGATTCATTTGTTCTTTCGGGATATAGCAATAAATCTTCAACCATCCTCTTTTCTCCAATAAAAAAAGGCAGTTATACTCTTAATGCCTTTTTCACATATTTTAATGTTGTTTATAATACCACTTACCTATTCTCTGTAAAAGAAAATAAATTCTTCTTGGAACTCGCTGCATCAAAGAACTCTATTGAAGAAGGGAATGCTGTTGATTTTACTGCAATTGTCCATAGACCGACAAGCACCACTCTTCTTTACAGGTGGGACTTTGAAAATGACGGATTTATAGATGCTGCAGGAACAACAAATTTAGATACCATTATCTCATCCCATAATTTTACTCATGCTGGAAATTACACCGTTAATTTTAGTGTTTACGACATGAATACAACAAATTCAACAAGTACAATTTCCTTTATTGAAGTAAAAAAGTTTATTCCAGATACTGAAAGTCCGCGCATACTTATTTTAAGCCCACATGATAATATGAAAATAAAAGAGCAAAAATTAAGGATTAACTACAATGTCTTTGACAAATCTGAAGCTGAATGCTCACTATACTTTATTGATGGGAAAGGATTCTTAGAGCTAATAGAGACACAGCATATCCAAACAAAAGGAAAAGGTACTTTTGAAGCCAAGGATATTCCGAAAGGTATTTACAAGTGGCAGATCGAATGTATTGACTCATTTTTTAATAAAGGGACGAGTAACTTAACTACTTCATTTATTGACTCATTCAATACAACTAATAATACTGCTGAAGATATTGTGGCTGAAGAAAGCGTAAATGGGCAGAAACAATCGCATTTTTCAGATATTACAAAGAAAATTGATAGCATGATTGTCTTATTTGAAATTGATGATGGCAACAAGCAAATTAGGGAAAAAATTGACTTCAAAAAACAATGGGAAGAATTTAAGAAAGAGATAGAAAATGCAGACAGCCAACTTTCTAATTTGGACTCTCAGCAGCTTAGCGCTAAAGAAAAGGAGGCAAAAGAAAAAGAAATTAAAGAAAATATCCAGAAAAAATTCAGATCTTTACCAGAAAGTTTATCGATTACTGACTCAAAAGAATATGTGAAGTATGCATTAGACAGTGACGTTGAAAAAATTTTATCATCTTACCTCAATTCTAAGAATATGGTTCTGAAGAAATCCAGCTTGAAAAGCTATGCAGAAAAAATAAAAGAGATGCAGGAAGAAGTTGTAGTGACAACTAAATTTACAAAAGGATGGATAAATTTTATGAATGGTTCTAAAACCCAGTTTACTTTTATTGAAAAAGACATTAGTTCATCACCAGACAAGGTTCTTGAAGTTATCCCAAAAGAAATTGCAGAAAGTTCTAATGAAATCCAGGTATTCCAGCAGTTTATTATTATTGAAAAAGATCCGATTTTTCAAATTCAAGCAAAGGATGGAAAAATTCATTACTTGCTAAAAAAAGACGTTAACGAAGAAGATATAAAAAAAATAGACAGTATTATTTTTGAAGAGCCCTCGCAGGTTCTTAACGAAGAAAGCAATAATATTTTCGGGTTTGTTACTGCTCCCCTTGCTCCTTTTGAAGGTTCGTGGAAGTGGGTCTTGCTTTTTGTTGGTTTCCTTGTTATTATATTATTCTACCTTATTATATTTTTTAATTGGAACATTAACAATGATATCGTAACTATCTTCAAAAATCATATACTCCAAAAAGGAAAAAGGCCAGTATTGGACCAGAGAGTTTTGTACCATATCCAAAAAATGCAGAAAGCTATTGAAAATAGAAATGAAAACGAGATTGTTAAACATTATCAAAATATTCAACAAATTTACAAGCATATGAATCAACTGCAGAAGTCTGAAGTTTACAATACCTCGCAACAACTTCGCGAAGGTGCCATTGTGTCTTTTTTTGCCAAAAAACTTGAAGAAGCAATGGACTATCCAAATGATACAAATAAGCAACAGTTTTTAAATTACTATCAAACAATCTATAGCCTTTACAAACATCTCCCATCTGAGGAAAAGCAAAGATATTACGGGCAGTGTATGGATCTATATGAAAAAATTATTAGATAATAGCGAATATGAAAAAGAGGTTGATTTTGAATTTAATGGTTTTTGTATTTATTTTTATTATCCTTCTTGAAGCTTCTTTCTCTGCTCAAACACATACTGCTGCTGCAGGAAATATCACCAACTTAGATATACAAAGAGATGCTGGCTCAAATTATTGGGGCGGCTTTTTTGGATTTGCACTTCAAATAGAAGGATATAACAATACCCAATCTGCAATCGCAAATAGCGGCAAAATTGCAGAAAGAATAGACCTTTTTTTTGATTGCATGCCTGCGGGAGAGCAGCTCTTTGCATCCCTCAACCAAACAATTAATTTTAGCTCTTTATCAAGGGGTCTTGCTTCACAAGTTGATTCCTTTTTGAATCTTTCTCCAAGTAATCTGGAATCAGCAAACAGAACTTTTATCAAAACAATAAATATGAGCGTTGGA
>CAZTDJ010000014.1:8122-11102 GCA_964612835.1 Candidatus Woesearchaeota archaeon | reverse complement strand
TTGTGGAAGACCTCGCGAAGCAGAAGGGATTGAAGGTTGTCGAATTTAAGAAACGAATCCCTCTCATTGAAGTGCTGCGGCAGGTTTCTTCCCATATGTCTTTTCAGGTAGGAAGAGGGATTGGCTCAGAACTTAAAAGCGGCACAATGGAAATTGTGGCCTAGAGAATCTTCTCAACATGCTTTTTAACCTCTTTGAAAACAGCCTGAATGTCTTTGCTGCCATCAACAATTTTTACATTTTTAAACAGGGTTGAAATCTTCTCATAGTTTTTCCACACCTTCTTTAGTTTGTTTTCCTCTTCAAAGAGTTCAATCTCTGATCTTGAGCTTTTGATTCTTTTCATGCACTCCTCTGCAGGAACTTTGAGAATAAGTGTTAAGTCTGGAAGAAGGAAAGAAGAATTAATCTGTTTGAGCCATTTAAGATTACAATCCAAGCTTCCAAATGCCAATGAAGAAAATACATACCTGTCTGAAATGACCATTGTTCCTTTTTTAAGAAGGGGCAAAACCTCCTGCTCAAGATGGTATGCGCGGTCAGCCGCAAAAAGGAGTTGCAGACATTCCTGATTACTTTTCCACTGGCCTTTTAATTGCTGCCGAATTAATGTTCCAATGGGATTGTTCGTGGGCTCTTTTGTAGAATGAACGTTAATTCCTTTCTCTGTGAGGTACTGGTGCAATAAAGATACTTGTGTGGATGAGCCAGATCCGTCAAGCCCCTCAAATACAATGAATTTTCCTTCCATGTTCCTTTACAAAACCATACGCGCTTCTTTATATATTTTCTTTTTGTTTCCGCTTCCTTTCTTCTCTTAAAAGGATATATTTAAAAACACCTCTCCAAGAGGTATACACCGTATGGATACTCCGCCTATAAAACTGCAGGAAGAACTTGAGAAAGCAATTTTCGATCTCGGCTTTTCTGAATTCACAGAAATTCAGGAAAAAGCAATTCCTTTAATCCAGCAAGGACATGATGTTATTGGGCAGTCTCATACGGGTTCAGGAAAAACAGCGGCCTTTGGTTTTCCTGCGTTAGAAAAAGTTACGCGGGGCCACGGCATCCAATTGCTTGTTATTCTCCCGACACGCGAACTCTGCAATCAGATTGCAAAGGAGATGAATAAATTCTCAAAATACAAGCCAGTAAAAATTGTTGAAGTGTATGGGGGGGTTTCCATCATTCCGCAAATTGATTCTCTGAAGCATGCGGACGTTGTCATAAGCACTCCCGGGCGTTTGCTTGACCACATCAACAGGAAAACCATCAACCTTTCGAAAATTAAAATACTTGTCCTTGATGAAGCAGATAAAATGTTTGAGATGGGGTTTGTTGATGATATCAAGAGAATCATTGCGTACACGCCCAAAGAGAGGCAGACATTACTCTTTTCTGCGACAATGTCCCATGATGTCCTTGCGATTATCCACCATTACACGCGCAATCCTATGAAAGTGAAAATGCAGACCTATGTCGACAAGAGCCAGCTTATTCAACATTATTACAACATCCCTTCGCAGGATAAATTCTCCTTGCTTGTGCATATATTAAAACAGGAAATGAGCGGATTAACCATCATTTTTTGCGCAACACGAAGGAGAGTTGATGATATAAACAATAATCTGAGGAAGCAGGGATTAAAAACGCAGGCATTGCACGGGGGATTATCGCAAAACAAGAGAAAGCAAGTCATGGACGCGTTCCATGGGCATAAATTGGATGTGCTTATTGCAAGCGATGTCGCTGCGCGGGGGCTTGATATCAAGGATGTTGGACTTGTTGTTAATTATGACCTCCCAAAAGTATCTCAAGAGTATGTCAACCGAATTGGGAGAACGGCGCGGGCAGGAAGCAAAGGAAAGGTCGTTTCATTGCTTGCTCCCGAAGACCATGACAATTTTAGGAGAGTCCTGCAAGATCGCTCGTTGTTGGTGCATAAAATCGATACTCCTTCCTTTGAACGCGTGCCATTCATAAGAAGGGCACATCACCCTCAAGAAGGAAGATTCAACCAAAGCAGAGGAGGATTCAATCAGGGAAGAAATAGGAATAGGCGTCGTTCCTTTAGAAAAAGATTTTGAATTTTTGAGTTTTTGGAGAAAAAGGTTTAAATAATTGTTAAGGAAAAGGGAGAGTATGATTATCTCGCTATCTGGGACACCCGGTTCTGGAAAGACAACGGTCGCAAAGATTATTGCCAAAAAATTAGGACTACAATTTTATTCATTGGGTGAATTGGTTGGAAAGGAAGCGATCAAGCTTGGATTGAAGACCCAAGAATTCTACCGCCAAGATACAATAACTGTTGACGGAAAAGAAATCTCTCTTGATCGCTATCTTGACAAACTTCAGGAAGATTTAGGGAGCAAAGAGGATAATTTCATCATTGATTCACGGCTCGGATTTCATTTTATCCCCGGGTCAATAAAAATTTTTATCTATGCAGATTCCCTCACAGGAGCACAAAGGATTTTTCATGAAAAGAGAAAAGATGAAAAAGTGTATCAAAGCGTTGAAGAGACAAGAAAGGAAATAGAAGAACGAATGAAAACAGAAAAAAGAAGGTACAAAGGAAAGTATGGCATTAAAGATTTTCATGATCCAAAGAACTATGATCTCTTTTTGAATAGCAGCACCATGCCCATTGATACAGTCGTGGATGTTATTATAAAAAAAATAAAACAGAAAGGTTTTTAATCCAGAATAAGAAAAAAACTATCAACGGGCTCATAGCTTAGCTTGGTTGAGCAACTGGCTCTTAACCAGTAGGTCAGGGGTTCGAATCCCCTTGGGCCCATTTTTAAACTATTAAACCTGTTTAATCAATTCTAGAAATTTAGCAGGTGTAACTATTTTCACATTTAGATATTCTTTTAGTTTTAATAAATGTTTATCTCCACTAATAATAAAATCTATATTATTTTTAAGAGCAGATTCTAATATTATATCATCATCAGGATCTTCTTTTATTACT
>CAZTDJ010000014.1:0-8112 GCA_964612835.1 Candidatus Woesearchaeota archaeon | reverse complement strand
ATCTTAACAAATTCTGTTTCCATGGCTTAAACCTCCCCTAGTTTTATTGTTAAACTATAAAACTGTTAAACTATTTAAATCTAACTCTTTAGTTTTTTACTTAGCTTGGTTAGGCGGAAAAGGAAGTACATGACACCTTGCAGGATTTACTTGTTAAAAAATAGAATTCTTTCACCTTAACTTTTTTCTTATAAAAATGTTGATGCTTGTAAGGACGATGAGCCCGCCAACAACCCAGAAATAGGCCAAAAAGTTCTGCACAGCTAAAAAGGGAACTCCTGCAATAATGATCCCTGAATTGAAAAGAAGCGCATTGGGAGAAATGCACGCTTTCTTTTGCCAGCGCAAGAGCGTCATGACAATAAGCACCACGACCGCCAGCGTCCAAAAGGGAACCGCGACCTTTTGTAAAAAAAGAAGAGGCATCCCCTTTAGGGTTATTCCCAGTATTGCCAATGAGGACACAACTGCAGTGCATACATTATGACACACTTGGTAGGATCCAAAAAAACCAAGAACCCCTGAAAGATTTCCTCCGCTTTGCAATACTCGTTCTTTTAACGTTGATGGGGGTACTTTGCGCATAATATTTTTTCTGTAGATTTAAAAGCGGCCATTTTCTCGAAATTGGGCGAGAGAATATATCTTTTGATCTTTATCGCATATTAAAAAAATATCCTTCCCCCATACGTCTCCCGATGGACTATCATATATTTGTTCATATCTCATAATAACGGGCTGTTCTTTTTTGCAGTCTGGGCACGGTTTGAAAAGAGAAGGAATATGCGAATTTTCTGCATCATCTGCATACATCTCTTTTACAAAGTAGTATGCCGGCCAATATTTTCCTGGATCATCTCTGTAATGATTTTTTTTCTTCAGCCCTTCAATGGCAGCTTTAATTTCATCAATCTCTTCCATGCGCCTTTTTAGCGTATCTGCTTCTTCATCCCATTTTTCTCTTTGATCCTTGGCATGTTTTAAAATTTTTTCCAAGGATCCCCTTCGCGAATCCAAATCTTTAAATTTCTTGCAAAATTCATCCGCTTCCATCCGCCTATCTAAAAAAAAGAGGTATATAAAACTATCTTGGGGGGAAAAAGTGTGTAGTAAAGTGACATATGTCACCGGACTACACACCCGGCTGCTGAAAGCTAAATTTATATAGTTCAGCAACTCAAAAACACAGGCATGACATATTCAGAATTTTCAACGGATAATGCGGAGTACAAGTTAATCCTCTCCATGCACTTAAAAAAGAATAAAGAGGATGTCAAAGGATTGGATGCTATTGTCCTTGAAGGAATTGGCGGCCTTTCTTCCACCATTCGTGGCGGTCTTTTTGGAAATATGTACGGGCGGGCTCAATACCTTTCCATCATCAAAACTGCTGAGAAGGAAAACATCACGCTCTATAATGGTGATGTAAACCCGAAAATACTTCTTGCATTTGCGGAAATTCTCGCTGCGCAGAACCTGTATCCTCTCGCAAGTTCATTCATCATCAACTATGTTATCCTGCCAGGGATGATCCCCCCTTTCTTCAAGGGAAAAACATGGCCAGGGATTACCGAGTATATCGCTTTCCCAACATGGCTCATGCAAGGCGCAATTGCCGAATTAAGAAACGCGGTGTGCGCAAGAAAAACTGAGGAATTTATTGCTCCCCAGCTTAAAGAAAGATTAGGCAGAAAACCAAAAATTGGGATTGTCTATGGGGCTCTCCATGCAGGAATCAAGCTGGACTTAAAACATAAAAAAATGAGGGATTTTACATTGTGGAACCATAAGCACCTCAATCCATGGCCGTACTTCGGCCTGACAAAGAAGGGCAAAGAAAATTTGAACACTGTTGAGGAAGCGGATTATCAAAATGAAAGATGGGTTGTCAAAAAGCATTGCCTCGAAAATCTCTTCCCCTAAAAAAGATATCAATTTATAAATGAATCTTCTCTTGCAAAAAGTACCATGATCTGTCTGGGAATTGAGTGCACTGCGCATACATTCGGGGTAGGCATCATTGAAAACAAGAACATTCTTGCGAATGCGAAAAAAAGTTATATCACAGAGCATGGAGGCATCATCCCTCTCGAAGCGGCAAAGCACCATGAGTCTGTTAAAGAAGAGGTTCTCTGGCAGGCATTGAAACAGGCAGGACTTTCCCTGAAAGAGATAGATGTCCTTGCTTTTTCAAACGCGCCGGGATTGGCGCCCTGCTTGCTCAAAGGAATGGAATTTGCAAAAAAACTTGCGCGGGAGAACAAGAAACCGCTGATCCCTGTCAATCATTGCTGCGCTCATCTTGAAATTGGAAAGCTTTTGACCCAATCAAAAGACCCCGTCCTTTTATACGCGTCAGGAGCAAATACCCAGGTCATTGCTTTTGAAGGGGCAAAGTACCGAATTTTTGGGGAGACCCTTGACCAAGGTGTGGGAAATTTCTTGGATGCTTTTGCGCGCTACATCGGCCTTGGATTCCCGGGTGGACCAAAAATCTATGATCTCGGCCTAAAGGCGGAGCGCTTTGTAGAATTGCCCTATGTCGTCAAGGGGATGGATGTTTCTTACTCAGGAATTCTCAGCAACTTAAAGCAGAAATATGACTCAGGAAAATACAAAGTAGAGGACTTGGCATTCTCTGCGCAGGAAACTGCTTTCGCGATGCTCATCGAGGTTTCAGAACGAGCAATGGCGCACTGCAACAAACAGGAGCTATTATTGGGGGGCGGGGTAGGCTGCAACAGAAGGCTGCAGGAAATGGCAAAAAAAATGTGCAGGGCACGAAAAGCAAAATCCTTTGCCCCCCCCAGTGAATTTTTGGTTGATAATGGAGCCATGATCGCAAACCTTGGATTGTTGATGGCGAAGGCAGGATACAAAAAAGACCTGGGCAAAATAGATATCTCTCCCTACCAACGAACTGATGAGATTGAGGTTGAATGGTAATCCTTCTTCTCAAATGCCCCCACTGCGGCAACCAGATGAAAGCGATGCCCAAGACAGATATTACTAAGGCAAAAAAGCAGTGCGTGTATTGCGGAAAAAGCTTTTCTATAAGAAGCGGAGCAGATGCGTCTACTATTATAAAAATAATCCAAGAAGGGCAATAAAGGCACGAGAGGGCAAATTCAAAAAAAAGCATAAAAAGCTTTATAAATGACAAGCATCACTAACTTTACAAGGCCAAAATGAAAAAAATCCTTATCGGACTGCTTATTTTATCTGTCTTTTTATTGGGGTGTACTCAGCAAAATCAAAGCACCAGTGCGCATTATAAGTTTACAGGAAATGATGTGATTGACGCGCAATTTTCTATTGATGCTCCTGACTCAACCCCGGGAATCTATTTTGATGATGATGCAATTCCTCTAGAGGTTGAATTAGTCAATAAAGGATACAAGGATATCAAGAAAAATGACGTTGCGTTGAGATTACGGGGGGTTGTTGCTGACCCGCAAAAATTTAAGGCGACAAAACCAGGAGTGGTAAATCCTCTCCAGGACTTGCTGGCAATTAGTGAAGATGGAAGCACCTTCTCAAGCGTCGCGGATGTGGGGGATATTAATTCCAAGCAAGCATTGGTTGAAGCAGAATACAAACCTCTCGTCGAACTAGATGTGTGCTATAAATATGATGCCAATGTTATTACTGATCTTTTTGTGACCGACAATCCAGAAAAAATGAAAACCATTAAAATTAAACAAGGAGATAATCCTCCCAGCCCTGTTCAAGTTATTAGCCTTAAACAGATGCCTGCGCAGGGAAATAAAGTGCGATTTGATTTTGTCGTAAAGAATGTGGGTGTGGGAAAAGTTGTTGATAAGTGCTTTGAAACTGAGGAAGTGGGAAAGAAAAAGGAAGAATGGGTCAAAGTCAGTTCCCCCAGCGGAGTCACCTGCAAATATCTGACGAATGGAAAAGTGAAGCTCAGAAATAGAGAGGGGCGAGTAAGCTGCGAAATGGGCTATGATCCTACCAACCTGAATTATATGAAGCCCGTGCAAATTGACCTCGGCGTTGTCTATGAAAAAACCATTGCGAGAGAAATTTCCATAAGCAAAGCGCTGTGAATTCTAAACGCTAATTTTTTAAACATCCCCTAACACTTTTTTTTATGACTCTCATTGCAGACTTGCATATCCACAGCAAATACGCGAGAGCGTGCAGTAAAAATTTGGACATCGCACATCTTGAGAAGTATGCGCGAATGAAGGGGGTAGACATTCTGGGGACAGGGGACTTTACCCATCCCAAATGGATCGCGGAACTGAAAAAAAATCTGGTTCGTTCTGAAAAGGGGGTTCATTACACTCAATCAGGATTTCCTTTTATTTTACAAACAGAAATATCTCTTGTCTACTCCCAAGACAACAAAGGAAGAAGGGTCCATAATCTTGTTTTAGCCCCGAGTTTTGAGGTTGTTGATCAAATAACAGAGGCTTTATTAAAAAGAGGGAGAGTGGATTATGACGGAAGGCCAATTTTTAATATCTCGTGCCCTGATTTTGTTGAGATGCTGCGGTCCATAAGCAAAGACATTGAAGTTATCCCCGCACATATCTTCACTCCATGGTTTGCAATGTTTGGCTCCATGTCTGGATTCAACAGCGTCGAAGAATGCTTCAAAGATCAGACCCCCCATATTCATGCTTTGGAAACGGGGCTGTCCAGCGACCCTGCAATGAACTGGAGAATCTCAAAATTGGACAAATACAATCTTGTTTCATTTTCTGATTTGCACAGCTACTATCCATGGAGAATGGGAAGAGAAGCCACATTGTTTGATACTTCATTAAACTATAAGGAAATTTTACAAGCGCTTCGGGACGGAGAAAAAATACACAGCACGATTGAGTTTTGGCCGGATGAAGGGAAATACCATTATGATGGCCACCGGCAATGCAACATTTGCCTCAGCCCCAGTGAATCACTAAAATTGAAAGACATTTGTCCAAAATGCAAAAAGAAGCTCACCATCGGGGTGGCGCATCGTGTGGAAGAGCTTGCAGACAGAAAAGCAGGATTCAAGCCAAAAAATGCAAAGCCCTTCCTCAACCTGATTCCTCTCTCCGAATGCATCGCGGGGGTGCTCGATGTAAATGTCACTGCAAAAAAAGTTTTGGCAGAATACAACTCCCTCATCTCAAAATTTAAGAATGAGTTTAATATTCTCTTGCATGTTCCAGAGCAAGAGCTTCTTCAATCAACATCCGTAAAAATAGCGCGGGCTATTCTCAAAAACAGAGCGCAAAAGATAAAAGTACATCCTGGCTATGACGGCGTCTATGGTGCCCCTCTTTTTGAAGAAAAAGAAATGGAAGAAAAACAAAAAAGCCTTGCTGAGTTTTAATTGCTTGCCGGTCAGGGATATTTTTTCCTTCAAAAAATTTTTTCTAATAGGTCGGAAGCCAAAAAACTGTATCCCTTCTCTTTCTGTAACGCATCTCCTGCTTTTCCATTTAAGAATGCGGCAAGGCATGCTGCCTCAAAAGGCTCTACTCCCTGGGCAATTAATCCCGCGCATACTCCTGCAAGAACATCTCCTGTTCCGCCCTTTGTCATCCCCGGATTTCCTGTGTGGTTTAAGAAATATTTCTCTCGCGATGCAATAATGTCAACAGGACCCTTTAATAATAGGATATTAGTTCCTGCGGATTCTTGAACGATTTTGACATCTTTCTCAAGATTCCCCATAAGTTTTTTTCCTGAAAAAATTTCAAATTCCGTACGGTGAGGAGTCAACACAGCATGAGAAAGTTGCGGTTTCACCTTGATCGCGTCTGCGTCAACCACACAGGTCTTTTTCCCCACTTTTTGAAAAAATTCTTTGACAAAATCATCAGATTTCCTTCCGATTCCGTTGCCAATAAGGACAACATCATGCTTGGAAGAAAGTTCCAAAACTTCTTTTATATGCTTTTTTTCAAAATAATCCCCTTGGATTTTCCACGTAATCAAATCAGGACTGTACGCATTAATCGCCCACGCCACTTTTTCAGGAGCCGCAATCGTCACAATATCCACCCCAATCCGTAATGCCGCAAGGCCCGCGAGGACAACTGCACCCGTATATTCCCTTGATCCGCCGATAATCAAAACTTTTCCATTCTTGCCTTTGCGGGATTCCTTTGCCCTTTTTTTCCATACTGCGGAAATTCCCTTTATTTCTGTTCCCATTGAATGCCCTGCGCTTTTTGAATTGAACCAGAAAAATCCACATTAATCACTTTTAGTTCTGTATACGTTTCCAAAGCCCCCCCTAATCCGCCCGCCTCTCGATGCCCATTCCCTGTATTTTTAATCCCTCCAAAAGGAACTTGGATCTCTGCTCCAATTGTCGAGGTGTTGATATACACAATACCTGTCTGCAAGAGGTCTGCTGCCCTATGAGCTTTGTTGATATCCTGCGTGAAAATGGAAGCGCTCAATCCATACTCAACCCTATTTGCGATGGCTATTGCATCATCAAAATTCTTCGCTTTGAGCAGAACGACGACAGGGCCAAAAATTTCCTCACGGGCGAGTTCGCTTTCTCGCGGAACATGATCATACACGGTTGGCTCAAAATAAAACCCCTTGCTCAACTTTTGATCAACAGGCCTTTTGCCGCCACACAACATCTTAAGTTTCTCCTTTCTCGCTATTTCAACATATCTTTCAATTTTCCTGAGCTGATCTTCATTGACAAGGGGGCCAACATGAACATTCTTATCCAGCCCATTCCCAAGCCTTAGCTTTTTTACTGCAGAAACAAACTTTTTCTTAAAAATATCATATACTTTTTCATGCACCACGACCCTGCTTGCGGCAGTGCATCGTTGCCCGGTTGTCCCAAATCCCCCCCAGAGGCAGCCATCAACCGCCAAATCAATATTTGCATCATCCATCACCACGACAACATTTTTTCCACCCATCTCAAGACTGTGCTTCATCAGCATTTTTCCGCAATGCTCCCCAATTTTTCTCCCAACGAAGGTGGATCCTGTAAATGAAACCCCTTTGATCCCCGGATGTTTGAAAAGAATATTCCCTACTTCGTTTCCTGCTCCATGAACAAGATTTAATACTCCTGCAGGAACCCCTGCTTCGTCAAATACTTCAACCAAGCGGGTCGCGCACCCGGACACATAGCTTGATGGCTTGAATACGACCGTATTTCCGCAAATCAAAGCTGGAAAAATTTTCCAACAGGGGATAGCGATGGGAAAGTTCCAGGGGGTGATTAATGCGAAAACTCCTACAGGCTCCCTCACGGTTTTGATGTGTTTGTTTGGAAGCTCTGAAGGAACGGTTTGTCCATACATTCTTCTCCCTTCCCCCACCATATACTGCCCGATGTCGATCCCTTCCTGGACATCACCCAAGCTTTCCTGCAATACCTTCCCCATTTCCATGGTCATAAACTTTGCTATCTCTTCCTTGCGCCCTTCCAATAATCGCACGGCTTGGGAGATAATTTCAGCTCTCTTGGGGGCGGGAGTCGCTTTCCACGCAGGGAATGCGCGTTGGGCTTCCTTTACCGCATGATCAATATCCTCGGCAGTAGACTTTGGGAAAACACCCATGATCTCTGGGGGATTCGAAGGATTTCGTGTTTCAAAATTCTTTTGGCTTGAAGAACTAACCCACCGACCAGCAATGTAATTTTTCCCCACCAACATACTGATACTAAAGAAAAGAGGTTTATAAATATTTTTAGAGGTTGTTCGGTTTATGCAAAGATTTAAAAATTGTTTTCTTAATAGCCATTAAAAGGCATGAGGGTAGTCATAGCTGGGGCTGGAAATGTCGGAACAGCGATTGCGGAAAGCCTTGTCAAAGAAGGCCATAATGTCGCTATAGTAGACAATGATGAAGAAAAGATTAAATCAATAAATCGGGAGTTAGATGTTCTTGCAGTGAAAGGCAATGCCATTAATGTGGAAACTCTTAAAAAAATAGGCACAGAAGATGTTGACTTATTTATTGCTGTCACCAATAATGATGAGGTGAATGTACTTTCCTGCTTTTCTGCTGGGCTTCTCCATGCAAAAAAGAAGATCGCAAGAATACGGGACCATAACTACTCTTTTTTTGAGAAAGAGAGGTTTGAAAATGGAATTGATAAAATCA
>CAZTDJ010000013.1:1814-11126 GCA_964612835.1 Candidatus Woesearchaeota archaeon | reverse complement strand
GAGGATATCAACTTCTCTATCTCTCTTGAAAAAGATCTTATAGGAATCGCCCTAATCAACCAAACCATCTTCTCCCTCGATGCAGGGGAAAATGCCTCGGTCCTTCTTACTATCAACAAAGAGAAGAATCCCGCCCAGCAATCCTACGAAGGAAATCTGCTCATCCCAGAAGCGAATCTGTCTTTTCCCATCTTTCTCACCGTAAAACCAGGGGAACAAAAAAAAGAACCGGCCATTTCTTTCAATGAAACAGAAGAGGTTTTTGAGGAAGAACAACAGCCAACGATCAACATCTCAGAATACTTTAAGGACGAGGAAGAAAAAAGGCAGAAGCATATACAAACAGGATTTATCACATTTATCCTTCTTGTGGTTCTCGTGGGAATTTTCCTTATTTTTTTCAAAATCCTACGAAAGCCGGTAAACCCTCCTGAAAGGGGAATTGGGGACATCGCAAAAAAGCGAAATTCATAATATATATAAACAAAAAAAGGCGCTGAAGAGCTATGCAAAAGGTATCCCTACTTGCGGCTTTTCTCTTCTTTTTTATTGCGCAAGGGGTAAGCGCGTCGTGCCAGAATGCAACCATTATAGATAGTGACAATGACAGCTTCAATTGCTATTTAGACTGCAATGACACCAATCCTTTCATCTTCCCCTCAAACTCAAATTATTTTTGTGACTGCGACAATGTAACGTTTGGATCTGGGGAGGGGACAAGAGAGTTGTGCGCGGATGGCTATGACAACAATTGCGATGGCCAGGTTGATGAGGCGGATTGTTTTGGATGCAACATCACACAAGCGGAGTGGAGCACCACAAAAACAGAGGAGGGGGAGACGGTATACCTTGGGCTCAAAACTTCTGATTGTATAGAAAAAATACTCCATATTGGAATTTATTCGTATGCGAACAATACCACTGAAGGGCTGATCTCAAACCAAACCATCCCGCTTTTCAACAACAGTCTCGAGATTGAATGGCAAGTTCTCTGGAACCCCAACGCGACAGGAAATATGACGCAATACTTTTTTATCGCAACAATAGACAGCTTCAGCAAAACTTCAGGATTAATAGATATCTCCAAAAAACAGGCATGCGTTGAGAACTGGACGTGCGGTTCGTGGGACCCTTGCGTCAGTAATAAAAGATACAGAACGTGCAAAGAGAATAATCTCTGCGGGACAGGACTTGAAAAACCTGCGGAAGAGGAATCCTGCCAAGGAGGTTCCTGCTCCAATAATCAAAAAGATAGTGGGGAGCAGGGGATTGATTGCGGCGGCATTTGCAGTTATGGGAGAGAAGCAATCTGCGACGATGGCAAGGACAATGACCACGATTGTGCTGTTGATTGTGATGATCCTGATTGCAAAAATGATGTCGCATGCGGCGGGCAGGCGTTTATCCTCGAGGACAGTGATGGAGATGGCTTGACTGATGAACAAGAGATTATCAGGGGTACCCATATTCTCCTTGATGATACTGACCGAGATGGAATGTCTGACAAAGAGGACGCTCTGCCCCTCTGCCCCAACGAGGTCTGCAATTCTCTCTATGGAGAAACAGAACAAAACTGCCCAGAAGACTGCAAAGAGAAACGTGCTCTCTGGCCTTTCATTCTTATTCCGCTCCTGTTAATAATCGGCGTTCTTGCCGCGTATATTCTTCTCAAAAAACCATTCAGGAAAAAGCCGCCATTCAAGAAAAAAGAGGACTTTGAAAAACTACGGACGTATATCGAACAGCAACTTACCAAGAAGATTCCTCTAGAAAAACTCATCAAAGCCCTCCTCGAAAAAAAATGGAAAAAGGAGCAGATTATGTACGCTCTTAAAGAGGCAAAGAAAAAAGCAAAAAAAGCGGAACAGAAAAAGTAATCAAATCAGGGCAGGTTCCCCATATTCTGAAGTTCCTTTTTTAGAAGGAGGTTCTCTGCATGGATGTTCTTCACAATCATATCGGACTTATGAAGCCGCGCCATCAGGTCGTTCAAAAAATCATTCATCACGTTTGAAGGCAGAGAAAGGTTTTCCGGATCGAAGATTTCAACTGAAGAGGGAGCATAATCAAAACAGAGATACACTAAATCTTTGATATTCCCAAATCCTATTTCAATCTCCACAAATGCGGAAAAAAAACGCTCGATTTTCTCCGCTTCAAAGAAATTTTCCTGGAGAACTTTCATCTTCTTCTCTTTTTTTAACTTTTCAATAATATCCCGCAATGTTTTGTCCACATGGTCCTTTGGAGAACCAACAACCTCAATGATAACGCGAGCCTTCATGTTTTGAAATATTCCCACAATAAAAAAACCAGCAAGATTGCAAAAAGGTAGGGGGTCAATCCAACTGATTTTTTATTCTTGGATTCATACATTATGCTTTCAGGTACATTTATAACATTTTCGGATAGTTCCCTCAAAGGAAAAATTTCTCGCAGCAAGGTTACATTCTCCTTTGCGGATCTGTAAGAAAAGTTGTCAACAAGAGAGGTGCTATGAAAAAGAAGGATGGCTTCATGATCATTGTTTAAAGAGAAAGAAGGGAAAATTTGAATAGAGCTATTTGGGAGGAGTGTCCCATGAAGAACCATGCTGTTGTTTTGCAGATCCACAAGGCGATACAAAGAGAGGTTAACCTCCCATCCGAGAGGATTGATCAGAAGGAGATATTCATGCCCTCTTTCATTCCCTGGAGGATTCGGAAAAACTTCTTGAATAAGAATGTCCGCGTACGCTGCTGGGACAAGGATAAGGAGGAGAAGAAATGCACTTTTCATTTTTCTCCCACCCCCTGGAAAATTTAAAAGTTTATGGAAAAGGAAATTGAAAATTTTGCGGGAAAGCAGGGAAAATAACAGACCACAGTAACATTTATAAATCATAAAATAAAGCCTGATTATACGAAAGAGACTGTAAAAATGGGAAAAGAGTGGTACGAAAAGCTTGGATTTTCTGAGAATCCCTTTGATACAAAAAAATTCTTTGAGATTGTCGGGCATCACAACCTGAAACATGACATTCTTTATTTTATTAAATCAGGAAGCCTGGTTTTTTTAGAAGGAAAAAAAGGAAGTGGAAAAACAGCGCTTCTGAAATATATTATGGATGCGTGGCGGGAAGACGGAAAAGTGATTTACTTGAATTGCAAGAACACAACCAAAAACTTCAATATAAATCGGTTTGTCATGAACAGCGTGGGATTCTTTGGAAAACTTTTAAACAAGAAACCCAAAGGAGTCGTTTTGCTCGTGGACAATGCAGAGCATCTTACAGAAAAGAATTGCGAGAGGATAAAATTCTTGTATGATCATAATTATATTCGATCTGCGGTGTTTGTGGGGTCCCATTACAAAGACGTGCGTTTCAGTGCGAGCATGAAACAGCGA
This sequence comes from Candidatus Woesearchaeota archaeon, assembly GCA_964612835.1. Classification (GTDB taxonomy): domain Archaea; phylum Nanobdellota; class Nanobdellia; order SCGC-AAA011-G17; family JAGVXY01; genus CAZTDJ01. The sequence goes on along the minus strand of CAZTDJ010000013.1, from coordinate 7,739 downwards.
TTTGCAAATCGCGTTACCTCTCTCAAAGAATTGGATGAAAATGACGCCATCAAGATTGTCAGAGAAAGAATACAAGACCATCGCATCTTAAGCAACGACCTCGTCAAGGAGATTTTCCTAAGATCACAAAAGAATCCAAGACTTTTCCTTCAAAACTGTGAAAAGATATGCGTTGCCGCAACAGAAGAAAGAAAAAGAAAGGTAACTGAAGATGTTCTGAATCGTATTCTGCCATTGAAACATGCAGCAGAGATGGAACTCGGCATCCCCCTCCATGAAGATGTCAAAGAGCATGTAATTGTCCATGCGAGGAGCGGGCCATGAAAACATGGTACGAATTGTTACAATTTAGCGAAAACCCCTTTAGCATCAAACCCGGAGCCATTGACTGCAATCTCGCAGGAAATGACAGATTACTTAAGGAGGTTCTCAAAAAAGTGAAAACCGGAAAGGTGTGTTATGTCCAAGGGGATTATGGATTTGGAAAAACAACGCTCCTGAAACAGATTAAAAAAGAAGGAGAGCACGCAACAGTCGCGTATTACAACTGCAACTCAAAAGAAAAGCAGATTGATTTTGAAAAGCTCCTCTCTGAAGTCTCATTTTTCCATTGGGTGTTGAACTGGAAATCAAAAAACGTCGTGTTGCTTCTTGATGAGGTGCATGAACTAGGAAAACGGGATTGCGAATCGCTTGTTGAATACTACAAAAAAGGGTATTTAAAATCCATTGTCCTGGTGAGCAAATCCGGGGATTCCAAATTCACTTTCAACTTGCGACGGCTGATAGGGAACAATCGGTTTTCCATGAATCATATCGATGAAGAAACCGTGATACAAGTAGTCAGGAAAAGAGTAGGAGAAACATGCTTTACGGATGATGATATTAGGAGGATTTTTTCTCGTTCTGGAGGGAACCCTCGGCTTGTTCTTCGATATTGCGAGGATATCTGCAAAAAGGCGTTTGAAGTGAATGGGGGAAAGATTGACGAGACAGTTATCAATGGGGCATTTGGACTGGAAAGCGAAGTTGCCTAAGCTTCTCGAAAAATATTTTAAGGGGTCTCCCATTACAGGTACTGGGTCTGTAGTATAACGGACAGTACAATCGGCTTCGGACCGATTAATCAGGGTTCGAATCCCTGCAGACTCATGCTTATGGAATGCATCCAGGTAAACGGCGCAGAGTGGGAAATCGTAAGGAAAGTAGTAAAGAAAAAAAGTTCTTGTGCGCGGATCAAAAAAGACAGGATGATCTTCGAGATCTCTTCTGCCCTTAACGGGGAAGAGCGCGGAAAAGTCTTTGAAAATCTTAAAAAGAGAATCATGAGGAGCATTGAACGAAATAATCTTCTTCCATTTAAAAAACAGAGGATACAGGATGGAGAAACAGTTACCGTCTGGGGTGATGTGTACGCGATTAAAATTGATCACCGAGAGGGAAAAGGCGCCAGAGGTTTCCTTCACCAGAATATTGTTGTTCTTTCCGTCCCTCACGATATTCCTGAAGAGCAACAACAGGTGTATATCAAAGAATTAATGAGAAAAATAATCTCGGAGAGGAAATTGCCGGAATTAAAACAGATGGTGGAAGAGATGAACAAACAGCATTTTCAGGCCCAAATTCGCACGATTCGATTCAAGAAACAGATACATCGTTGGGGGAGCTGTTCTCAAAATGAGAATATTAATATCTCCCATCGCCTGCTTCTGGCTCCCAAAGAAGTCGTGCGATATGTGTGCGCCCATGAACTCGCGCATCTCAAGGAATTTAACCATTCAAAAAGGTTTTGGGAATGGGTGAGAAAAGCAGTGCCGAATTATGAAGAGAAACAGGAATGGCTGAAAAATAACGAGCATACGCTCATGCTGATGGACCCGTAGTCTAGCGGTTAGAAATAAACCCGCAGATGACATCGCTCTCACTCAGCGAAGGTCCCAGGTTCGAATCCTGGCGGGTCCATTTTTTTATTTTAAGGGGGAAGTTCCTTTTTGACAAGTTTCAGCTTCTTGACCCGTTTGCTGTCAGCCTCAAGAACAACAAAATCAACATTCGCGATCGGAATAATCTCCCCTTGTTTGGGGATTCGATTTGCCTTTTTCAACAAGAGGGCGCTTGCGGTTTGATTTTCCTTTCCAGGGAGATCCGCATTAAAAAATCTGTTGATATCCCTCACTTCAGTCAATGCGTCAATGATAATCTCGTTCTTGCTTATCCTTTTGATAAGGCGCTCACTGATATCCGACTCATCAATAATTTCCCCCACAATCTCCTCAAGAAGGTCTTCCAAGGTGATTAATCCAGAGACCGCGCCAAACTCGTCAACCACGATGGCGATATGGATATGGGTATCCTGGAACTCCTTGAAAAGCTGGTTGATAATCTTGTTCTCGGGGATAAAATAGGGCTTCTTTAAAATTTTCCAAAGCTTGATATCCATCCTCCCTTCATTGACATATTTCAGGATATCTTTGATAAACACGATCCCCACAATATTCTCCCTGGTTTTCTCGTACACGGGAATTCTTGAAAATCCAGAATCAATAATTTGCCGCAGAACATCTCCAAGCCTTTTGCTCGAATCAAGGGAAAAAATCCTGAGTCTGGGGGTCATAACCTCTTTTGCAGTGATATCATTAAATCGAAGAATATTCTCCAGAAGCTCGCTCTCTTTTTTTTCAAACTGCCCCTCCTCCACCCCGATTCGGAAAAGGTACTTCAATTCTTCCTCAGTGATATAGGGCCTTTTTTTCTGCGTTCCCACTGATCTCAATATCCTGTTGTTGGTAAATTCAAAAAAGAGGATAAAGGGAAAGAGGATTTTCTGCAGCAGCAAAATGGGCCGTGAAAAGAAAAGCGCAATCTTCTCCGCATGCGTAATGGCGAACGATTTAGGGGTTATTTCTCCAAAAAAGAGAATCAAAAAGGTCATGACTCCTGTCGCGATCCCCACCCCATACGAACCAAACTTCTCTGAGATAAGGAAGGTGGCAATCGCGGATGCCCCGACATTCACCAAATTGTTTCCAATAAGGATGGTAATCAAAAACCGTGCCTGATTCTCTTTTAATCTCGAGAGGTAGAATGAACCCGCGCGTTTCTCCTTTGCAAGGAACCTGGCGCGGAAATTGCTAATAGAGATAACTGCTGTTTCTACAGCGGAAAAAAAAGCGGAAAAACAAAGGAGGATGACTAATAAAACAAGTTGCAATTCCATAATGTCACAGATCGAGGACTTTTCCTTCCCCCCCAATATTGATAACCCTGGTTTCCCCAATAATCTCCTCCATCCCTCCTGCTTCATGGAGATGGAAGCACAGGAGGATGTCCGGCTTCAAATCTTCTATTGCCTTTCTGACCCCGTTGCTTCCGGGAACAAAGGAGGAAAGTTTTTCCATGAGGCTTTTGCTGGGGTGGATAGGGGTGATCATCACTTTCACTTTGAGGTCTTTGATAGGCTCAAACGCCTTTTTTAAAGTTGCAGAGATCTCCTCTTCTTCAAGCTTGGGGCCGCTATTGGCAGAACCAAACCCAAAAAATCCAATCCCGTTAACCTTGAGAGAGTAGCCCGCAAAAGGCGCCGGGTGATAAAACTCTGCTGCGAAATCCACAGTTGCGAAAATTTCATGGTCGCCGGGAATGAGAAGGACTTTTTTGTTTTTTTTGACAAAGGGACTAATCGTGTTTTCTCTGTTCTCCCCATTATTCATCACGTTGCCGCAGAGGATAACCAAATCTACGTTCTCTTTCTCTGCCTTTTCCGCCAATTCCCCTCTAAGGGGCTCTTCTAAAAGGTTTCCTGCTATAAGAGCTTTCATTGAATATCATTTTCACTATTTATCCCCTGTCTTATAAATATTGTGCACTACCGGCTGGAAGATTACTAAAAACCCATACCCTTTGCAGGCTGATTTTCTGGCTGTTTTAAGAGTATCTTGTTTGTTTAATCATATTATCATCTCTTGGTGATTAAAAATAGAAAGATTTATATAGCTATTTTATGTGGGTATACTTAAAAAGTAATACATATGCGGTAATCCCCCACATGGCAAACAACGAAGAAAGGAAAACAGGGCTTTTTGGAGTACCTATCCCAGAGCTAACTGACCCAAAGGTACAGGAAATAATAAAAGGGCTACAAGAGAATAAAAAAGATGATTTGCAGCAAAAATTAGATTTAGATTCATTTATTATTCTCCCCGGCAGGAAGCATGGCGCGTATGAATATCCTGATGTATTGGTCTCTATGAAAAGAACAAATTATGGGAAGATAAAATGGGCAGAAGCGCATTTTAAATTGGCAGAAGAAAACTCTTTTATGTTGACGCCAGCGCAATTTTTTGATTTTATAGGCGTGCTTAAAAAAGGACCATCTTTTGACGGCAATGGACAAAAAATTGATACGAAGAAAATGGAGCATGTTTTGGCAGGAATTATAGGGGTAAGTGCGGATAAGGAGGAGGAATATTTTGATGCGCAATTTAAGGATATGAATGGTTTGATATACATCAGCTCTGGCCACACCATTATGAATGAAAAATTGATTCCTTCTCGAATTGAAAAACTTGAAGCGCGCATTACGGAAAAAAGTTATATTGATTTTTTTAGCATGAATAATCAGGGAATGCCAACAAAAAAAGGGACAGATATGAAATATATCCCCCCAGAAGGAAACTGCGTTGTTGGTTTGCATAACACAGAATATCCCCCTATTTTATGCTGCGGTAATTGCGCGACTTGCTCTGGCAAAATTTTACAACATTGCGTAAGGCAAGCAAAAATAAGGTAAAATGGAAAACAACAACAATCTAGGAACAGACGCGTTTGGGAATCCTTTGAAAAGGCCAACAAAAGAGGATATTAAAAATCTTTTAAAGAGGAAAGAACCAATAATCAAAAAAAGATTTACTATCGCTGATCTTGTCAATAATGGAAAGGCTTTTTACAGTAATCAGAAAGACAACGATGGAAAGGATATTGGGGTCGCCGATTCCTTAAAGCGGGCCTTGGAATACGCTGGAAAAGAGGGGGTTGTCGCTTCCCTGCCGTATTTGATTGCGGGAAAAGCAAAAGCTGGCAATGATAATTATTTGTGGCGAAATTGGTCTACCGCGTTGAGCGAGGAGGATATTGGCGTTGACAAGAAAGGAAAATTCGTGAAAGCTGGAAAGCCAGTGGTTATCATTGTCCATGGCGGAGGGATTTTGGATTATAATAAAATGATAAAAGCGTATATTCAGGGATTGATAGGAAAAAACGTCGCGAGATACGCTGACAATGAGTTTAACGCTCTTTTAAATGGAATTCTTTCCGGAAATCAAAAAATACAGATGTATACTATTGATGACGTGAGGAAAGGGAATATCGAGGAGCCTTTTGGAATGTACGCTGTCGCTCTTGATTTTGAAGCAGCGAAGGCTACGAAGTCAGGATGGTTCAAAAAAAAGGAATTCATGGAAAATCCTTTAGTGCTCGCGAGGGCAGGAACGCTTGATTACTTGGAAGAGTATTTTAATAAAGCGAAAGTAGTAGACGAAACTGTCGGAAACCGGCATAGACTTAAAGAGATTGATCCTCAAGTGCCGCAGGGCCGTTTTCTCTTCGTTGGTGGCAGATGCGACGGCGGCTACGGCGGTTTGGACGGCGGCAGTGTCCTGGACAACGATGGCAGATTTGTTGGGGTAGCGCGCCGAAGGTAATAAAAATGGAAAACAAAAATAAACGCCAGATAACTGACGCTTTTGGAAGGGAACTGCCTAGAAAAACTCCGGAGGAAATAACAAGAGATATTGAAAGGATTTTGAATTATGTGCCCAAGCCAAAAGAAAAACCCACCTTAGAGGATTCTATAAATCTCCCCCAACCTGCTGTATCCCCGCCCGTTGCAAATAGCCCATACCAAAAAGTAGATTATAAGGAATTGTC
>CAZTDJ010000013.1:0-1804 GCA_964612835.1 Candidatus Woesearchaeota archaeon | reverse complement strand
CGCTTTTGGAAGGGAACTGCCTGAAAAAACTCCGGAGGAGATAACAAGAGATATTGAAAGGATTTTGAAGTACCAACCAAATTCAAAAGAAAAACCCGCATTAGAGGATTCTATAAACACTCCCCAGCCCGTTGCAAATAGCCCATACCAAAAAGTAGATTATAAGGAATTGTCAAAAAGGTTTATTCCTGTCTATGGGGTGTATCATATATTATTCTGTAATAAATGTGACACTGAAGAATCCAAATTGTTTTGTTATTCTTCCAACACCCTTCGTGAAATTTTTTTTATGGCAGGACCGATGATTGCTCAGGGAGTTCCTTGGAGCATATTAGCTATTTATTCCTAATCTTTCTTTCTAATAATTCTTTCAGTCCTATTAAATTTTTGATAGTGTACGCTGGCTTTTCCTTTTTGTTCGCGGGCTTCAGCTTCCTTTTTCTCCCCCACAGAATCCTCACTGTTGTAATCCCCAAGGCATTCGCGTCCTGTATCTCTCCACGAAAGCTGTCTCCCACAACCATCAGCTCCTTCTGAGAATACTCCTGTAAAAGTTTCTTGAAATAGTATTTTTTTCCCTTTCCTGTATCAATAAAAATTTTCTGAAAGAACGGGCGAAATGTGAATCGCTCTATTTTTTGCTCCTGCCAGGATTTAACCCCTGTCGTGACAAGATACAGGGCGTAGCGCTTCTTCAAACGTTTAAGAAAATTGAGTTCTCCTTTCAGCACCTTGGCCCGTTTAAAAAAATCCTCTTTGTCAGCAGGAACAATAATCCCCTTCTTGTCATATTTCAGTGAAGGAATATAGAGGGTGCCGTCCATATCAAAAACAATCGCTTTCACCATTTTAGCTCTCAAAAATAACCTTGGCGAGCTTATCCGAATCATGCCGAATAAGATTGGGCTCGGTCATTAAATCTGTTTTGATAAACTTCCACTTCCCCATTTTTTCCAAAGAAAATCCGACCTGCGCTGCATGCTCCTGCGCATACCTCTCCAGGAGATGTTTCCCTGCTTTCTTGTCATTGAAAATAACAAGATCTAATACTCCTTTCCCAAGATATTTCTCGACTTCCCCCGCAAAATCATGAACCTGGAAGTTATTTGTCTCTCCATATTTTGTCATCACATTGCAGACATAGACCTTCTGCGCCTTTGATTGGGAAATCGCCTCCCGGATGCCTTCCACCAGCAAGTTCGGCAAAACACTGGTATAGAGGTCTCCTGGCCCGATGATAATCTTATCCGCGTCCAGAATTTCATGAACAGCTTCCTCAAACGCCTTCGCTTGGGGCTCAAGAAAAATTTTTCGTATTCTTAAGGCAGGATCATGCTTGGGGATATCGATATTAGTTTCCCCTTTGATCAGCTGCCCATTTTCGAGCTCTGCGCACAAATGAACATTGTTGAGCGTTACAGGAAGAACCTTTCCTTTGATATTCAGGAGCGTGCATGCCTGCTTGATCGCTTCCGCGTCGCTTCCCATAATCCCTTTCAACGCAGTGATAAATAAATTTCCAAAACTATGCCCCTTCAGTCCATTTCCCGCAGCAAAGCGGTATTGAAAAAGTTTTTTCATAAGGGGAGTTGATTCCGAGAGAGCCACAATGCACCTCCGCACATCACCAGGAGGCAGAACTCCGAACTCGTCCCTTAAAATTCCCGTGCTGCCGCCGCTGTCCATCATAGATACAATGGATGTCAAGCTGCAAGGATATTTTTTTAGCCCCATCAGCACAGTGTATGTTCCTGTTCCTCCCCCAATGACGACGATGTTCATGTTATCTGACTGTAACCACCTT
>CAZTDJ010000012.1:0-11495 GCA_964612835.1 Candidatus Woesearchaeota archaeon | reverse complement strand
CGCGCTTAACGCCCCTCCGGCCTTCGCAGTCCCGTCCATTTTCGTAACTACGACCCCTGTAACCCCGCAGGTTTCATGGAATTTTTCAGCAAGCTCTTTTGCAGCCTGCCCAATATCAGCGGAAATGACCAAGAGCACTTCATCAGGATTGATGTAGGTGTTTAAACTCTTAATTTCTTTGATGAGAACATCATTTAACGCGTCCCTTCCCGCGGTGTCAATAAACACAAGGTCATACTGCGCAAGCTCTTTCTCAAATTTTTTGTAGATATATAATGGGTCTTTTGAGTCTGCGTCCCCAAAAACAGGAACCCCCATGCTCTTCCCAAGGATCTCGAGCTGTTCCAGCGCGGTCGGCCTCCAGGTATCTGTCTGCATTACTGCAACCTTTTTTCCCCTTTTTTTGTAATAGTTTGCGATTTTTCCTATTGTTGTTGTGTTATGCACGATGATATTATCTGCTATGAAGCTATGATTGTCTTCTACTGTCAAATCGTATACAAATTCTGCATGTCCAATATTCTTTATTTTGTTCACCCTCAACCAGCATACATCTGAACTGATTAAAGATTTAAACAGTTCAAAGAGCTCTTGTTCTTTTCCTAACATTGATTGGTATTGCAAAGCTTGGTCTGTGAGCATTATTTGATTGTTTACTTCTTTTACAAAACCTTTTTTTTCAAGGAGAGTTGTGAATCCGTTTATGAAAGCATTGCTGTAAAGTTTTTCCTTTTTGTTGATACAATCTAAAATCAAAGCTATGTTGCCTTTCTTTTTTAAGAGGTATAATGCGGTAACTCTCGCAAGACTTTCTCTGGATATCATCCCTTTATTCTCATAAAGGCCATAACTGCTCACATATTCTTGTATTTCTCCTATCGAAAACCCCAAAGAGAGTCTCAGTCTTCTTAGAGAATCGCCAAGAGGCACCATATCTTGTTTCCCGCATCCTTGGATCTTGCCGATTAAGGCGTATTCTTTAGTCCTGTCTTTTTTATGTTCAACCACAAAACCTATTTTAGAGTTGTACAATTCTGCGTATCTTGCTCTTATAATTAAACGCCAATAAGGTGTGTTTTTAACATATTTTTTAGAGATAGAAGCGATTATTCCTAACCGGTTTAGTAGGTATGCCACATCCACGATTAGGGGGTGGCTTTGTGATAACAGTTCAATACCTCTTGAATTTTTTTCAGCAGATGCGTCACAGTCAAAATAAGCCCTTAAAAATTTGCTTGTTATAGCATCATCAGATTTCATTATAAATGCTGGTACCCTTAGGTTTTTTCCTTTCTTACCAACAGGAATATCAAAGATTTTATTTAGGATGTAAACTAAAGTTTTTGAATTTATCCTCAATCTATACATTGCTCTTGTTCTGCAATCCTTTCTTATGCTTGCTTTAATACCAAAAAGTTTATTCGAAAGGTAAACCACTCTATCAATTATTTCTTGATCTTCATTTGAGATTTCAACATAGTTATGATCTAAATGACCGTCACCAATGACATAACCTAAAAACTCTGCCAATTCTTCTGTTAAAACAGTCGGAAAAGAAATGAACTTGCGGCCCCCTCCTTTTTTAAATATTAGATTTTCATTATAATTTTCAACAAATTGTATGGTTACAATCCCTTTATTTATGCTTGTTGTCAAATAACAGTAGTTTCGCGGAAATTTTAGTTTTGGAACAAGTCCATTTCTTATACTAATCTGCGACAGGTCAAGGTAATAGTTCTTAACATATAAATCTAAATTTTTAAGATCTAAAAACAGATTTTGTCTTTCACAATTTAGTTTATAGTTTGATGGTACAGCAACAAAATCATCTTCTGTAAGTTCATCGGCTCTTGCCTTCTGTACTTGTCCGTTTCTTAACACAAAAAAAGGATGTTCTGGTGTTACTCGCACATTAAAATCATTTCCATTATCCAAATAGACTTGTAACAAGTTTTTTCCATTCAGCTTCCATAATCTTGTTACTTTTTTGTTTTCAAGTTTCAGCGTTCTTTGGTTAAAAGATGGAACGAATAGGTTATTGCCTTCTACATTTATTATATGCCCTTCTTCTATCCTCTTTTCTTCTTTTTTATATTTGTTGTAGATTTCCTCAGCTGAGGCTACACTGCCATTGTTTATTATAATTTTGCTGTCTTTATGGACACATTTTCCGCTACCGAATAATCCAACCAACATGACTTTTGTTGGTTTTTTGGCGAGAGGAATATCGCTCTTTTTCTCCCCCACAAATTTTACAAGTTCCTCATAGACTATTTTGATAAGGTATTCTTTTTGGCCCATGTGGGCAGGAGGCTTTTCCTCAAGAGATCTTTTCTTTATTTTGCTGCTTAACTCAAAAACAAGGGAAACATTGACGTCTGACTGCAGAAGGGCGCGCTGGATGTCCTTTACAATCTCCTCAATAAGCCTCTTGTCAATAAAGATGCTGTTCGCTATCTTTTTGAGGGTGCTTTTTAATGAATCTCCCAGTTTTTCGAGCATGGTGTTTTTTTGTTTTTTTTGATTTATAATGGTTTTTGTGCACAACTCTCGCGCTTAAACTTCATTGTTACTCTAAAAAGATGAATATGGGAAGTTTTATATAGTATCCCTCTGCATAAAATACACACAATAGAAGATGTAGGGGAAAATAAAAAATGAATAAAAAAACATTAGGGATTGTCGCATCAGGGCTTGTTGGGATGTTGGGATTAACAGGACCGGTTCTGTCAACTCCATCAAAGAAATTTGATGTTCCCGAGTATAGTTTAAAGAAGGCAAAAAAATACGAAGTTCCTGCAGATAAATGTTTATCAAGATGGGATGCAATCTTTTCGATTAATAAAGAAAGTGTTGGAGACCTACCACTGTTGTTATATACGTATTTAGGGAACACTTCATATCTGCCCCAAATGAGCATGGTAACCGATTATTTTATTGACAGAGATAAAGATAAAAAAACCGACCTTATTTATGAAAAAATTAGTTTAAAATTTCCTAAAGATCCGGGTAGTTCATCTGGAAGTTGTAATCTATCTGAGTCTTGTAACTCCTCTAAGGGAAATGGATCATCCATAAAGGAAAAAACTAAAAACAACGAGATAAAAAATAAAAATGAATCAGATTTAGAATTTGTTGTCTTATATATTGATGATGTAATTAATGGGGAACATGACGGTTATTTAGACAGGGTCTTGATAGACTACGGAGGAAGAATATACTCTGAAGAGTTAGGTTACTTTGGAGGAGATGGAAAATTTGATGCTGAACTTCGTTGGCTTGATCTTGATAATTTGGGCAGGATTTTGAGAGATCAGAGTAGCACTTCTTTTGCAGCACAGGATATTTTTGCATTATCCTTGCCCCAAAGAGACAGTTTAGGAACTTCAGACAAAATAGAAGTTCCCACATATAGCCTTGACGGTGCAGAAAAGTCAAGATTTTATGGAATTTCAATACAGGGAAGTAGCACTGCTACAACCATAGAGCCGCCCATTGATTCAATTATGAGTGAGGGAACATATCGTGAATATTATGGGTCTTTCCCTTATCTAGAATTAACGAATTATTCCATTGATAGAAACAAGGATGGAAAAGTTGATTTGATGCATCAAGAGATTATTATTCCGGCAAAGTTTACGGAAGGTCAGAAATCTGAAAAGGCAGTTGCACTTTTGATTGACGATTCAGGGGATGGTTACTTAGATAGAATAATCTATGATTTAGATGACAAAGCAGAGCCAGACGGTATCTTTAATTATGAAACTCGTTGGCTCAAACTTGAAGATTTGAAACCTAAGAAATAGCAGGAGGAAATAAAAAATGAATAAAAAAACTTTAGGAACAATTGTGCTCGCATCTGCTGTTGGATTAACTGGATGCATAGCCCATAAACAATATGTGGAGGTAAAGAATAAAGATTTAAATGGAGACGGAATGACTGATTTTCTTCATGGAGGATTTGTTGGAAACGATTATATCTTATCAGTAACGCTTTCCAATCTGGGACATGAGGGAATGTACGCAGAAAATAAGGTCCTTGCAGTATGGGATACTGCTCCAGAATCAGTTAAATTTTTGGATATCGATGGTGATGGAGATTTGGATTTACTTTTCACAAAATTAGATATCTCCAGAATACCCGGCGTCAAAAAACCCCTCTCTATCAAATACAATAATTATATGGTATTAAATGAAGGGGATGGAAATTTCGCCAAACCCCAATTATTTAGGCCTTAGGAGGAAAATAAAAAATGGAAATGACTATGGGAAAAACGGTCGCTCTCGGAGCAACAGCCTTTTTCGGATTAGTGGGATTATTAAGAAGCTTTACGGTTGTGCCAGCAGGGCATGTCACTGTTTTGGACACTTTTGGTTCTGTGAACAAGCAGGAAGTGCAATCAGGCATACATTGGCCAGTGAACCCCCTCTCGCAGAGGATTCAGATGGAGACAAGAACAAAAGAGGTTAAAGAAGCTATGCAGGTTCCCACAAAGGAAGGATTAATCGCAACTTTAGATGTTTCCATTCTGTACAGCATCAATCCAGAGAAAGCGGACGAGATTTATAGCACCTTGGGAACAAACTATTCCGACGTTGTTATTGTACCTACATTAAGAAATATCACCAGGGATGTTATCGCAAATTACTTGAGCGAAGACCTGTACAACCAAAATCGGGGAAAAATAGGGTCTGATATGGACAAGCAGTTGACTCTCGCATATGAGGAAAGGGGAATCAATCTTGAGAATGTATTATTGAGGGATTTGGCTCTTCCTAAAGAAGTGACCTCTGCCATTGAAAGAAAAATTAAGGCGAAGCAGGAAGCGGAGCAGATGCAGTATGTTCTTCAAAAAGAAACACAAGAAGCGGAGAGGAAAATAATCGAGGCAGGAGGGATTTCAGCAGCGCAAAAGGTTATCGCGGGGACATTAAGCAAGGAGTATTTAATGTGGAAATATGTTGAAAGCTTAGAAAGCTTGGCACAGTCAAACAACACCACGTTCGTGATCGCGCCCTACGACGACAAGATCGTGCCCATGCTGCCACTCCAAGAAGCGATAAAACCCAAATAAACCCTTTTTTTCTTTTTATTTTTTATATGGGGGGAATCAGGAAAATGCAAGAAAAAATGACCAAGAAACCGATAATAGGCGCTTTTGGGAATGTCCTTCCTGAACCAACAAAGGAAGATTTAGAAAAATTGCTGGAGATGGGGAAACAAGAAAGTAAGGATCCTTCAACACCCACAGAGAGTACCCCTCTAGAGGGCGCTTTAGAAATGCAGATTGGTGCAAATATAACCTATCAAGAGAAGATGGAAGTTTATATCGCAAAAATTCTCAAGAAGAAAGGGTATAGAATCGCAAGTTCTTCCGGCAAGGAAATTTCACATACCCCTGAAAAGTGGCTGGGGATTTTATGCCCTGAAAAGACCATCCAAAAAAAATTTTTATTTTTTAATGTAACCAAAAGCCTGCCAGCGGATTATATCGGTAAATTTACTATTGAGAGCCAAGCAATTTTTTTGGAGGTGTATGGAAGAGAGTATATCCAAAAATTGATGGACATTACAAAAGAGATTAGTATATCCTACAAAGGGAAGCTCCATATTCAGTTAAAAAGTGAAAAACCCCTTCTTGAAGAATTTAACTACCCGGATTTCTGAAGAGAAAAACTTATATTTGCCGGTTCTTTCTTTTTAAAAAAGATGGGACCCATAACAAATTTCTCTTTTGATCATGGGTGGTATTATATGTATCGCATTCACCGTGAGAAACTCTCACAGATCAAGAAAAAATTCTCTGGGCTTCATGATTACCTGTTGTTCTTGAATGAAAAATGCCCCAATTCCTATTTCACAAATGGGCAGCGCACATCAAAACTGAGGATTCCTGTCCCTTTACAGATTTATTCTACTCAGAACCACGAACTTTCCCTGTGCGCGAGGCATGCCATCGACGCGTATAAAGAGAGATACAAAACAAACCACTCAAGGGTGGAGGTATTCCTCTTGGAGCATGACAAAAAGACTATCGCTGCTGAGGTTCCCCTCTGGTTTGAGCCAGAAGAGATGGAGGCCATTTCCCCTCTTTTGGACGCTCACAAAATTTTAACAGGCCATATTGACATCCTGCAGGTTGAAGACGGCAAAATCTGGATATGGGATTACAAAAGCAATGTTGAGAAAGAGATATATGCCCCCACGCAGACCTTCTTTTACGCTTTGATGCTCAGCAAACGGACAGGCATCCCTTTAAAATATTTCCGGTGCGGATTTTTTGATGCGTCAACCGCGTGTTTTTTTGAACCTGCGAAGAGCGAGTACGCATCACTAATTATGGGGCATATAAAACAAGGAGCTTAGAGATTGTCCGTAATGGATTCGGTTGATCACTAGGGCAAAGGTTTCCGCGAGAGAAACTTCATGAATATATTTTCTTTTTCGTACCTCCATTTTCTGGGGGATGCTGTTGGTTGTCAGCAGCGTTTTAAATCCGTATTTCGCGTGGGCTTCATCAAAAAGAGCCAAGGCTGGGCCGTTCAAGAGGGTATGAGAACACCCCCCATAAATTTCCCGTATCCCGTTGGCATGCAGTTCCCTGATCACATTGAAAAAGGTTGATCCTGTGTCAATCATATCGTCAATGATGATCGCAATCTTTTTGTCCTTGAAATTTCCTGTTAAGCCAAGAGTCTCTGTTTCATTGGGTTTTGGCCGGTATTTTTCCGCAATCCCGAAGGAGATGTGTAACGCCCTTGCGAAAGGAACGACCGTCTTTGTTGCTCCTGCGTCAGGGGCTACCGCGATGACATCCTTTCTTCCTTTAAACTTTTTAAAATGGTCAATAAAAAAAGAGAGCGACTCAAGCATCTCTGTGGGGAACTCATAAAACCCCTTTAATTGGGGAGAGTGAGGATCCCACACGACAAGGTGGTCGATGCCCGCTTTTTTAGAAAGGTCAGCAAGCAGTTTCGCGGTGGTTGCCTGCCTCCTGAATTTTGTCGGCTTGTCCTGCCGCGCATAGGCGAGATAGGGGAGGATTGCGGTAACAGAATTCGCCTGGTTTTCTTTCATGGCCCGCGCGGTGATAAAAAGCTCCATGTAATGATCATTAATTGAGTCCTCTTTTGTGGGGTTATACAAGGACTGGAAGAGATAGATATCCGCGTTTCTCACTGTTTCATTAAGGGTGATATTAAACTCTGAATCGGCAAATTTTTCAGAGCCCATATCGAGGAGCCGTATCCTATACTTGCTTCCGTTTTTTTTGAGAAGAGAATTATACGCTTCCGCGACCTGCTTTGCCATGTACTTGCCTGATTTGCAGTACGCGAATATAAGATCGCCTCTTCCTGTTGTCAGATTGCTTCTTTGCCGCGCCGCATATTGTTCAGGACTTATAAACCGCCGCATATGTTACTAGAAAAAAGATGATTTAATAAATGTTATCAATTTCAAGGAGATTGTGGCCGTATGCTCAACTATGTGCTAGCGATTGATGAAGGAACAACCGGGATCACGATTCTTGTTTTTGATAGGGGGCAAAAGATTGTCGCGAGGTTCTATGAGGAGATAACCCAGTACTATCCCCATCCCGGATGGGTTGAGCATGACGCTGAGGAGATATGGAAGAAAACATTAACAGGCATCAAGAAAATTCTTAAGAAAATTCCCGCGAGCGAGATAGCGGCTGTAGGGATAACCAACCAGAGGGAAACCGTTGTCGCATGGGACAAGGAAACAGGAAAGCCCTACGGCAAGGCGATTGTGTGGCAGTGCAGAAGAACGAGCGATCTGTGCAAAAAGCTGAAGAAAAAAGGATGGGAAGGAAAAATCAGGAAGAAAACAGGCCTGCTTCTCGACCCCTATTTCTCCGCGACAAAAATGAAGTGGCTTATTGAAGCACATAAACTGGAGAGGAAAAAGAACTGCATCGTGGGGACTATTGATTCCTGGCTGCTCTGGAAGCTTACCCAGGGAAAAGTCCACGCGACTGATTACACCAATGCGTCACGAACAATGCTTTTTAATATTCACGCGCTCCAATGGGACGACGAATTGTGCGCTCTTTTTAATGTTGATCAAAGGATGCTGCCTAGTGCAAAGCCCCCCTCTTCTTTGTTTGGATATGCTGAATTATGCGGCTCAAAAATACCCATCGCGGGAATGATGGGAGACCAGCAAGCAGCAACATTTGGGCAGGCCTGTTTCGAGAAGGGGGACGTAAAAAATACGTATGGGACAGGATGCTTCATTTTAATGAATACAGGCGCCAAGGCTGTGCTTTCAAAAAATCGCCTGCTGACAACCATCGCGTACGCTCTTGACGGAAAAGTTTTTTATGCCCTTGAGGGAAGCGTTTTTATTGGGGGCGCGGTCGTCCAGTGGCTGAGGGATGGCTTGCGCGTCATACAAACGTCCAAGGATGTTGAACGCCTCATACAAAAAGTCAAGGATACTCACGGGGTTTATTTTGTTCCCGCGTTTGTGGGATTGGGAGCGCCGTACTGGGACACGGAAGCGCGAGGAATTATTTCTGGAATCACAAGGGGAACAACACAAGAGCATATCGCCAGGGCAGCGGTGGAATCCATCGCGTACCAGACAAGAGACGTCATTGAGGCGATGCAAAAGGATTCGCGTCTAAAAATAAAATCCTTGAAAGTTGACGGCGGAGCGTCGCAAAATAATTTTCTGATGCAGTTTCAAAGCGATATTCTTGGCGCGAGGATTGAGAGGCCGGCGATCCACGAAACAACCGCCCTTGGCGCGGCGTTCGTAGCGGGATTGGCTGCGGGATTCTGGAAAAATATTTCTGAGCTTAGAAAACAAAGAAAAGGCGATGCGCTTTTTTCCCCAAAAATGAATAGCGGAAAAAGAGATGAGCTTTACACCTGTTGGAAGGATGCTGTTTCAAGATCTTTGTCCCAATAGGAAATTTTATAATTGAAAAAACAGCCAATACATTATGAAAACCCAATTTTACCTTCTTGACCTTGACCATGAAGACACTGACGAGACAACGAGGATCAGGCTTTTTGGGAAAACAAAGGAAGGAACGCACGTCATACTAACTGATGATTCCTTTTCCCCCTTCTTTTGGATTCTCCCTCAAGGGGATCCTGTAAAAATCAAGGAAAAACTATTGGAGCTGCCGCATGTCAGGAATGTTGAGAAGAAGGAGATGCGTTTTCTTGGAAATGAAGTAAAGGCTCTTAAGGTTTCTGTGGACTGCCAAAAAAACATCCAACAGGTAAAGGATCTCGCAAGGCACATTCCCCATATCGGGGAGTGGAAAGAGACAGATTATCCCCTTTTGAAAAGGTATCTGGTTGAAAAAGGGATTACTCCTCTGCAATTGCTGGAGGTTGAGCATGATGAGAAAAATATTCTTCACGCGTTGAGGGCGAAAGAGGAGTTTTTGGAAAATCCAGAGATTCTCGCGTTTGACATTGAGACCTATGTCAGAGGCTCCCATTTCCCTGAGGAGGAGCACGATCCTATTATCTCTATTGCTATATACGGAAAAGTACAGAAAGCGCTGACATGGAAAAAGGTTGAGGGTGGGCAGTACCTGTGCGTTAAGAGCGAGGAAGAGCTTATTGAGCAGTTTGTTGAGGAGGTGAAAAAAGCCTCTCCTGATTATCTGGTTGGGTATTTCTCGGACGGGTTTGATTTTCCGTATTTGAAAGCGCGGGCAAGCAGCTATGGGATTAGGTTGGAATTAGGGCTTGACAACTCTCCTGCGAATGTTTTCAAGAGGGGGTTGATGATGAAGACGCGAATAAAAGGGATGAACCATATTGACGCCCACTCTTTCATTCGAAGAATTTTAGGTCCCACTTTAGAAACAGAGGAGTATGATTTAAATTCCGTTGCCTCTGAGCTGATCAGCTCCTCAAAGCATGACCTTGATGTTTCCCGCATCGGGGAGCTCTGGGACAAAGGAAAGGTAAAAGAAATTCTTGAGTACAATCTCCAAGACGCGAAGATCACCTACCTGCTCTGCCAGAAAATAGTGCCCCATCTGCATGAGTTCTGCAAGATCGTTGGCCAAACGCCGTATGACGTCTGCAGGATGAGCTATGGGAACTTAGTTGAGGCGTATCTGCTCAAGAAGGCGAAAGAAGCCCAGGAAATAGCCCCCCCAAAGCCTCTTGAGAATGACATAGGAGAAAGGATGGAGCGAACCTACAAGGCAGCGTTTGTGTATACTCCTGAGCCCGGGCTTTACGAGAACATTATTGTTTTTGACTACAAAGGGCTCTACGCCTCCATTATCGCGTCGTACAATATTGAAGCGACAACCTTGAGCTCAACAGGAAACAAAACAATTCCGATAGAGACAGAATCCGGGAAAAATGTTTTTTACCATGTTCGGAAAAAGGAAGGATTTATCACGCGCGCGGTCAAAGAGCTTGTCGAAAAACGGGAAGCGGTTAAAAAAGAACTCAAGAAAAAGAAGGATATGTTTTTGGAAGGGAGAAATTACGCATTAAAAATACTTGCAAATTCAATTTATGGCTATCTTGGTTTTTTTGGGGCACGATGGTACTGCAAAGAAGCTGCAGAAACAATAGCTGCTTATGGAAGGCACCACATTCAACAAACAATCTCGGAAGCAGAAAAAAATAAATTCAAGGTCCTTTATGGGGACACTGACTCAATTTTTTTGCTCTTGGATAAAAAATCAAAAAAAGACGCAATGGAATTCCTCGATTACATCAACAAGAAGCTCCCGCAATATATGGAACTAGAATTTGAGGATTTTTACACGCGAGGGATTTTTGTGATGAAGAAAGCAGAGGAGCAAGGGGCGAAAAAGAAATACGCCCTCATCAATGAAAAATGGGAAATGAAAGTCATTGGATTTGAAACGGTAAGGAGGGACTGGAGCCTGCTTGCAAGAGAAACCCAGCTGAAAGTCATTGAAATTATCTTGAAAGAAAACAATCCAACAAAGGCAAAAAAATATATTGATGATATTATAAAACAGATAAAAAGCAGGAAAATAGACCTTCCAAAACTTGTCATAAAAACCAAGCTTACAAAAGCGCTAGGGAGTTACGCAAATATTGGCCCCCATGTTGCAGTTGCATTAAGGATGAAAGAGAAAGGGATCCCTGTTGGGCCAGGAAGCATGATAGAATATGTTGTTTCTGATAAAGGCGGCAAAAATGTAAGGGACAAGGCAAGGTTAATTGAGGAATGCAAAAAAGGGGCGTATGATGTAGAATACTACCTTAATAATCAGATTTTGCCTGCGCATGAAAAAATATTTGAGGCTCTGGGATTTAAAAAAGAGGATGTTGTGGGAAAGAAACAGCAAACTCTTGGTGATTTTTCCTAGATGTATCAAAAAAGTGCGGGAGACAGGAATTGAACCTGCGTAGGCACTAAGCCACTAGCTCCTGAAGCTAGCCCGTTTGACCGCTCCGGCACTCCCGCATATGGTTGTACATGCACACAGGGAGTATTTATCCTTTTTGCA
>CAZTDJ010000011.1:0-11591 GCA_964612835.1 Candidatus Woesearchaeota archaeon | reverse complement strand
AATGGATATAAGCAAAATAAAACCGCTTTTACCCAGTTTACGGGAAAAAAAACGATATGTTAAGTACGAAGTTATTTCGAAGCATGCGCTTTCAAAAGAGCATGTCGAAGAGGGGATTACTGCTTCAATTAAAAACCTCGTGGGAGAAATAGGGATGGCTGAATCAGGCTCAAGGGTACTCAAAAAGATGTCAAACGAAAAAAATGGCCTTATCTTGGTCAACAGCAAATTTGTTGATTATGTGAAGGCAGCGTTAACCTTTATTACCCAGATTGATGGTTCCCCCGCCGTTGTTCGGTGCGTGGGAGTTTCAGGAATGCTCAATAAATCTCAAAAAATGGGGGTCGAGTAAAACTATGCAACAGCAACTTTCACACCAGGCGATGGGGTATGATCGATCAAGCATCATGTTCAGCCCTGATGGAAGACTTTTACAAGTCGAGTACACCAAAGAAACAATTAGGCATGGAACTTCTGCTTTGGGAATTGTATGCAAGGACGGAGTTCTCTTAGTATCTGACAAAAGAATCAGTGAACGGCTTATTGTAGAAAAAAGCGTTGAAAAAATCTCAGAGATCGATGACCATGTTGGAGCGACATCCACGGGGCTTGTGATGGACGCGCGGATCTTGATTGAACGGGCGCAGTTGATCGCGCAGCAGCACAAGATGATTTATGAAACCCCGATTGACAGTCTTTCCTTAGTAAAGGAAATCTGCGATATCAAGCAGGCTCACACCCAATATGGAGGCGCGAGGCCTTTTGGAGTTTCCCTTTTAATTGCAGGGGTTGATGACTTGCCAAAACTTTTCGTGACTGACCCCGCAGGAATCTATTTCCAGTATCGGGCTACTGCAATTGGAGAATCAGAGTTCGAGATTAAAGCGATCCTTGAAAGGGAGTACAAGGAAAACATGAATTTTGATGCGGCATTGAAATTAGGTCTGGGGGCTATGAAAAAAGTGCTGGGAAAAAAATTCGACATCAAAAGGATTGATGGCGTTTTCATCAGTTCAAAGAATAAAAAATTCGAAAGGGTTGAAAAAGAAAAGCTTGTGAAGCTCGCAGGGGAGTAACAAAGTATGGTTGATATTGACAAGGCTGTTCTCGCAAAAATGGAAAAAGAAGGAAAAAATTTCGAGATCTTGGTCGATTGTGAAAAAGCGATGGGATTCAGGGAAGGAAAATGCGGATTAGGGGAGTGCCTCGCGACTAATGAAATTTTCGCTGATGTAAAAAAAGGATTGAGGGCGTCTGAACATGATTTAGTAACTCTCTTTGGGACATCTGACAGCATGAAAGTTTCAGAGGCCATTCTCAAGCATGGAGTAATCCAATTAACACAGGAATACCGCTCAAAAGTACGGGATGAAAAAAAGAAGAAGATCGTGATGCTCATTTCAAAACAGGCGGTTGACCCTAAAACAGGCTTTCCCCATCCTCCTCAAAGGGTTGAGAGGGCGCTGGAAGAAGCGCGGGTCGCCATTGATGAATCAAAAAGCGCTGAGGACCAGCTCCAGCAGATTGTTTCTAAATTAAGGCCGATTCTTCCCATTAAATTTGAAATCAGGCAGATTGCGATCAAAGTCTCAGCAGCCCATGGGGCAAAATGCTACAGCACCATCAAAGGGTATGGCCATCTTCTGAAAGATGAGTGGCAAAATGATGGTTCTTTGGTGTGTGTGGTTGAAATTCCCGCGGGCATGCAAGAAGATCTTTACAATCAACTGAACAAGCTTACGCATGGAGAGGTTGAGACAAAAATTTTGAATACGAGGTAATAATGGTACAAATGTTAGTAAAAGAAAAGGAAGTTGTTATTCCGGGACAGGTATTGGCGGAAGGAATAGAGTACCTGCCGGGACAAGGAGTCTTTCGTGAAAATGATTCGCTCATATCCAAAGAGATAGGAATGATTGAAATTTCTGGAAGATTCGTCAAAATTATCCCTCTCGCGGGGAAATATATTCCTCACGAAGGGGATGTGGTTATTGGGGTTGTGAGAGATATGACCTACAGCAGCTGGTTTGTTGACATTAGCTACGCGAATGACGCGGTTCTTTCCCTCAAAGAAGCCAGCAGCGATTTCATTGAGCGCGGCGCAGATTTGAATGATTATTTTACAATAGGGGACTATCTTGTCGCTGGCATCCTGAATGTCACAAAGCAGAAGGCAATTGACCTTACCATGAAAGGGCCAGGATTGAGAAAGGTCACTGCAGGAAGAATCATTGATGTCTCCTCCATCAAGGTTCCGCGGATTATTGGAAAAAAAGGAAGTATGATCTCTATGATCAAAGAAGCGACCAACTGCTTCATTGTGGTTGGGCAAAACGGAAGAATCCTCATCAAGGGGCACGCGGTAGAAGATGAAATTCTTGCGGAAAAAGCAATACGAAAGATTGAGGCAGAAGCCCACCTTGAAGGACTTACGGAAAGGATTAGTAAATTCCTAAAAGAGAAAAAGGAGCAACAATGACATTCAAAAGACCAAGCGGAAGAGATACAGCAGAATTGCGGGAGATTGATGCGAAAGTAGGAGTCGTCAAAAGAGCCGATGGCTCAGCGATGTTCCGGATTGGAAAAACAGTCGCGATTGCAGCAGTGTACGGGCCACGAAATCTGTATCCCAAGTTCCTTCAAAATCCTGAAAAGGGAATATTGCGGTGCCATTATAATATGATGGCCTTTTCCGGTTCAGGAGAGAGAGTAAGACCTGGGCCAAGCAGACGATCAAAGGAAATCTCATTGGTTACTGCGAAAGCGCTTGAACCCGTGATTGATCTCTCTGATTTTCCCTACAGCGTTGTAGACATTTTCATCGAGCTCATCCAAACAGACGCGGGAACGCGATGCGCGGGAATCTGCGCCGCGGCAATGGCGCTCGCGGATGCTGGCATTCCCATGAAGGACATGGTCGCGGCAGTTTCATTTGGAGAAGTGGATGGGCACCTCGTCGTGGATCTGGACAAAGAAGAAGAAGATTTTGAGGGGCCTGTTGCAGATATCCCTGTAGCAATGACCCAGCGGACAAAAGAGATTACCCTCCTGCAAATGGATGGCCAAATCTCTGAGAAAAGACTCGGGGAAGGATTAAAACTTACCCAAGAGGCTCTTGGAAAGATATTTGAAGTCCAGAAAAAGGCATTACTTGAAAAATACGGAGTAAAAAATGGCTAATGTTGTAAAAGACTACACCCTCCAGATCATCAAAGGAGGAAAAAGGCTTGACGGAAGAAATTTTGAAGAGTATCGGGAACCGATCACGGTTGAGTATGGCATTTCTGAACGATCATCAGAAGGGTCTGCAAAGGTCACTATTGGAGATACTATTGTTGTCGCGGGAGTGAAAATGGGAATTGGAACGCCTTTTCCAGACACCCCTGATGAAGGGGCATTAATGGTCAATGTAGAGCTTACCCCTCTGGCCTCCCCTGACTTTGAACTGGGTCCGCCCAGCATAGAGTCCATTGAACTTGCAAGAGTCGTTGATCGGGGAATACGGGAATCAAAACTCATCGATGTAAAAAAACTGTGTGTCACCGAGGGAGAAAAAGTGTGGATGGTCTTTATTGACATCTATCCTCTCAACGATGCGGGAAATCTTTTTGACGCCTGCGCATTGGCAGCCATCGCGGCACTGAAAAACGCGAAATTCCCAAAATTTGATGGGGAAAAAGTTGATTACAAAGAACACGAGGGCCCATTGCCCTTAACCAAAGAGCCCATTGGGGTTACCATCTGGAAAATCGGAAAAAGCCTTATTGCGGACCCGACCCTTGATGAAGAACAGATCATGGATGCCAGGCTGACGGCGTGGATGGATGAAAAAAACGCGATAATCTATGCCCTCCAAAAAGGAGGGGACTCAAAGCTTACAATTGAAGACGTGGAAGCAATGATCGCATTGGCAAAAAAGAAAATTCCAGAACTCAGGAAGGCGTTATAATATGGAAAAAGAAAAAAGGTTTACAAAATATGAAATTGCGCGGATCATCGGCGCGCGGGCGCTCCAGTTGTCCATGGGAGCCCCTCTTTTGTTGAAGCTCAGCAAAGAGGATGCTGAAAAAATCAACTACAGCACCATTGAGATGGCCAAGCGGGAATTTGCAGCAGACATTCTTCCCATTACCATCAAAAGGCCCTTGCCCAAGAAGCATGCTCTTTGATTTTCTTCACTTTTTTGCATTCATGGGGGAAATATCCGGATATTGCCAAAACTATCAGCACGAAGGTATATATATTTGAAATTTCCCCATTCTTACTATGAAAGTAAAAGATGGCTCTGTATTAGTATACTACTGTTTTGACGCGGCAGACGAAGTCCAACTTGATAGAATAGAGAAAATCTTCGGAAAAGTCCCAAAAGAATCGCGGTTGGACTATCAGCGAGTTACTCCGGAGTATGTCCAGTACAAAAAAGCTCCGCTCCTCATCAAACTGGGCAAATTTGAAAAGAAAATCGGGGAAAAAATCTTTAGCGTAGAATGCGACGTGAAAATATATGATTTTGGAGCAATTACGGTTCGTTTTTCTGTCCCTGTTGCGAACTACGAATTAGGCTTTCTTAAGGAATTAGGCGTTGATATCGCCTACAAAAAAGCTCTTGAAAACAAGGCGGTGGAATATTTTGAAAAGATTAGAAATGAGATCAAAGACTCATTGATCATGCCCAACAAGGATGCGGAATGGGAAGACTATCTCATCTTCGCGGTAAAGGAGTTTGATCAAAAGATTGGTGTTCGAGAGCTGATGAAATCGAAAGAGATAATCGCGAAGATTCTTAAGGGGGAAGAAAATGAATTAAGCAAGAAAGAAATGGACGACGCGGTCAAAGAGCCGCTCTCGTATTTTAAAGATGACATCGCAATCATTAATTGGAATGCGACATTTATCTACGATCCGAAGATGGGCAGTGATGTCATTGACATTATTGAATTTGCGGTTCTGGAACTTCTCGAGTTACGAGTCTATGATGCCGTTCTTGACCGGGCGGTTGAAAAAGCATATGACTATCTCGACTTCTCAAAAAAGAAAACATTTTATGCGCCGCCGTCCAATGTCCTCAAATATCTTGTCGAAGTAAAATTAGGGGTTTCGGAGATCATTGAAAAAGTTGAGAATTCATTAAAGTTGATTGGAGATCCTTTCCTTGCAAAGGTATACTCCACAGCGTCATCACGCTTCTTCTTAGAAAAATGGAAGACAGGGGTTAAAGAAAAATTGAATACCATTAATGCCACTTATTCATTTCTTTGGGAAAGAGCAAATACAAACAGGATGATAATACTTGAAGTAGCTATTGTAGTCCTTTTCGTCATGGACATCTTATTATTCCTTTTTGAGTTATTCTTAAAATAAGGGCATCAAAATTACGAAAAGAGAATAGTTCAAAAATGTGAATAATTTTGAAGATTAGCCAATATAACTCAACTCTTCGGGCCTTGTCTTCTTCCCACCCTCTTGGACTTCCTTAATGGCCTTTGTTTTTAACTTGACCTCTTCCTCAATCTTGCTTATTTCCACATCAAGCTTTTTAATATTAATCTTAAAATTAAAGATCTTCCCCAGAACATGGAGAACTTCCTTGGAACCTTTAATTCCCACATACGTGGGGTGCCCAAACGTCTGCGCCAAATAGCACACTGCCTCAATATTTTTTCGATCAGCAATTCCTAGGATCACTCCCGCGACCCCTATGATGGGTCCAACAACCCCCCAAATATTCTTTTTCACCCCATCAACCATATACTTCTTTACAATCTTTTCGTTTGTTCCCGTAATATACACAGAGGGCTTCTCAGGAATCTCATTTAATCCAATGCCCCCCACGGTAAGGACAAGTTTGCCGTTGAGCTTTTTGAAAAAGGAAAGGATGATATCACAAAAATCATAGCAGGATCTCTCATTAATCGGCTGAACATCCCCCGTAAGAATTAATACATCGCGCTTCCCCAGTCTTGCTTTGAAGATGTCAATCTTCGGAAGCTCAACGAGATTTTTTTCATTGACAAAAACCGCATGAGGGTATTCATTGGAAATAACTTCGCACACCCTCTCTGCCTTGAATTCTTCAATGAGGAAATCAACCGCAATTTTCCCTACATTTCCGATCCCTGGTAATCCCACAATCAGCACAGGATTTTTAACAGAAAAATTCTTTTTCTTTACAATCTCAAAACTCATGGCAATATCCCTCGCGCCTTTAATCGATAGGAGGAGTAATGATCTGTCAGAGAAAAATGGGCAGGGAGAGGATTAATCGCTTTCCCCTTGCATATCCTGCACTGCTTCTGCAATGTAAATATGCGGCAGGAATTGCAAAAAAGGATTTGTTTTTTCATGTTAGTTTCCTCTGACAATCTTCATCTGATCTTTTGTAACGGGAAGCAAAGCGAAAATGCAATTTGAAAGCTTGCCGAAGAATTTCCCGCCGCTAATCAAATTCCTTTCTGGCTCCAAATCAATTTTGCCATTTTCTGTTTTTATTTCGAAAGATTGAATTTCGCAAATATCCCTCCCAGAGGCATAGACCTTATTTCTTGATTGATCGTATATTAATGAATCATACTTGCCCCCACAGAGCAATGTTTTTTCTATCTCAGAATTGCGAATCTCAAAACAATTAAAAGACAGATTTGTGAGTATATGCCCCTGAATGCTTACGGCTGTTGCATGGATCGTATTTTTTGGGCTATTGTGAATTTTTTTGTATAACTTTCCAAGGGTTAATTTCCCAGAAGCATAGTGGAGATTATAAATGTCCAGGGGCTCATTTTCTTCGTTCCATATCAATGCCATTGGCTTTCCTTCATGCAAAAAAATTCCTTCAATAATATGGAGGTTACTCGCAATTAATCTTTGCTTAGAAACATGCTCTTTATTAGTCAATGTTTCCAAAAGCCCATATGCGCCAGCATCAAAAAGCTTTCCTTCATAAGAAAACAATGATCTTGCAAAAGAGGCTCTTGGAATAATTTCCTTCTTATTTTTAATGTTCCAAATGCCCCTCCAGCCGCCCATATAAAGTTCATTATCATGAAATTCCATTGAATAAACAGGAACCAGTGCATCTGGAAATCTAGCAATTTTCTCAATTCTCTTTTTTGAGAAATCGTACAACTTTAAGGTCATGTCATCCGCAATGAGCAAACCTTCAACAGGCTCTTGCACTTTTTCTTCCAATTTTCCCTCTTTTTCCTGGGGACCTTTTTCTTTTTCCTCTATTTCTTTGAGCATCTTTCGTATGGTCTCATCAATCTTATCTTGCGGGAGGGTTATCCCAAACAGCCCCTCTCCTTTTTTATCTTCCATGTTACCTATTCCTCAATTCCGTAACCCATCTCTTTAAAATTTCCTCATTCCTCTTCTTCATGCATGCAAAGCACCGGGAGACGGGAACTTCATTGGTGTAACACTCAACCTCTTGTCCTTGTTCAATCTCCTGCTGGCAGTCAGTGCATTTCATTTCTTCTCTTTTAACGTGAATGTTCCTGTGCCTCCATGAGCCTTATTCTGTTTTAAAACGACCTCTGCAATTTCCTTGATATGGGAGTTCGCGGTCGCATAATCAAATGCTGTTGAACTGAGAGCGTAACGGGGTGCGCTGATATAGGAAAGAAAAACGTTGTATTTTTTACTTTTTGCGAGGTCTTGGGCATGGAGAAGAACTTCCTTGATTTTTTCGATGCCATCTCCTCCCCCATTCCGTATTTCAAGAACGCCATCCACTTTTTTTTCCTTCATCTTGATTCTTTCTTGCACGAGCTGAACAAGGGGCTTAAGATATTTCGAAGGAACAAAAGAAGCAAGCGCTTCCTCGCCTTTATACACCGCCTCCTCAAAGCACGCGTTTAAAGAGCCGTAGTTTTCCATAATTTTTTCTCCAAATTCAGCGTAAATTTTCTCCAAGGTTGTCTTTTCTTTTTGGGCAAGAGCCTCAAGAACTTTCTCCGCCCTTGTCTCAAGGCTGTACTGCGCATTCTTACTCCGGTATTGGAAGTTATTGACTCTCCTGAGAGAAAGGTCAATGTGCCCTCTCTGCGTATCTACGCGGAGCACTTTGCATACAATCCTTTTGTCAACCTTCACATAATCCCCAAGATTCCTTATTCTTCCGGGAGCAACCTCAGAAATATGGATCATTCCTTCTCTGTCCTTATACTCATCCAAAGAAACAAAAACTGAATGAGGGAGAATTGTCTTAACCGTACAGATGACCAAATCATCCTCTTCAGGATAGCCTTTTTTTTTGTATTTCATCTTTAACTGAGCACTTCCAAAATTCTGGCATCAATATTTGCTTTTCCGCCAGTGGGGACCGCCATCGGAGCATTGCATACCAAGCATTCGACGACCGTAGAAGCTTTCCCATAAATAACCTGCTCATTCTTGCATTTAGAACACCGCACTTTCACGAACTTGCTCTTGGTCTCTTCTTTGAATTCCATTTTATACAAACTCCCATTTCTTGGCTCTAACGCCCCCATTTTGAACAGTCATCTTCTTGCATTGGGCGCATTCAAACCGGAGGTCATATTTTTTGCTGGTTTTTGCGCCATATCTTTTCCATGAGCTTAACGCGCCTCGTGAATATTTCCCTTGATTTCCCACTCCCCTATTCTTACCTCTTTTTCGCGCCCGCGTCAGAGATCCCCACTTTAAGCTTCCTCTTTCCTTTTTCTTCGCTTGGGAAAACTTGTGCTCAGTATGCTTTTTGCAAAACCTGCAATACCTCATTCCTTTTTTTGGCAATTTCATGTTACTCCTCAAGCAATGCTTTCTCTTTCTTCACAAGCAGGTGCGCAATATCAGTAGGCAATTCTGCGATATCGTGGACGTGATAGGGGCCATAGACCTGAAGATCAGCTCCCACAAATTCCTGCACATCTTCTTGGAAGATGACTTTTCTCCTTTCGTTAGGATTCGCCTTTTTTAAGTCTTTTGGTTGGGCATCCGCGGTAATAAACTCTACAAGGGCATTCCTGTTTTTATTCAGCAGTTCCAGCACTCCATGGAAAAAATCCTGCTCGCGGGAGAGCATGTGGGCAATTTCTTTGATGAGCTGTCCTGTCCGCGAACTGAACATAGCGAGCTCAATAATTTTCGCCTCACGTCGTTCCTGGAGCTCCTTCAGCATTTTATGCACACTTTCAATCTGCTTGATTGTCTTCTGGGTTTCCGAGGAGGAAAAGATACTTTTCTTCCCCATCTGGCTTTTGAGAATACTGTTCTTTTCATCAAGATATTCCTTCACATCCTCAAGAAAACGCGGCTCTAATTTTTGAAGTTCTTCCCGTATCTTCTCATTCCTAAAGACATCATAAATAATTTCATAGGTAATCCTTACTTCACTTTGTTGCATCCTTTTTTGAAGTAAAGAAATTTCCTTATATAATTTGCGGTGTGAAAAGGAAAACCCAAATCCAAGAAAAGAAGGAAAAGAAAACTCTCAAAGCCAGGAAAAAGATTTAAAGGAACATTCCCTGTGGTATAGCATGGGCATCCTGCAAAATATTAAAGACCTGAGAAGGCTGGAAAAGATCCTCCAGGTTCTTTTTAAATATCGTTTTGGATACCTCTTCAAGGGTTCTGCGTATGAAAAAAAGTTTTCAGGAGTGACTGAAAAAGAAATCACCAGAGAAAATGAGGTTGCAATCAGGATACGAAAAATTCTTGAGGAGCTCGGAGGCACGTTTGTCAAGCTGGGGCAAGTGCTCAGCTTAAGACCTGATTTAGTGGGCTATGAGGTCGCTGAAGAACTTAGAAAATTGCAGGACAATGTTCCATCGTTTAACACCTTAATCGCGAAGGAGATTATTGAACGTGAACTGAAAACAAAAATTCAAAGCGCCTTTTCTTGGTTTGAGGAAATTCCCCTTGCGTCAGCTTCTATTGGCCAGGTTCACCGGGCAAGACTCAAAAGCGGCGAAGAGGTAGTCATCAAAGTCCAAAGACCAAACATCAGGGAGATCATGATGACGGATATCGACATCCTCAAGCACCTCGCACAGATGCTGGAGAGCCATAGTGACTTGAAGCGGTTTGACTTGAACGGGATTGTCGATGAGTTTGAAAAATACACTCTCAAAGAACTCGACTACAAAACAGAAGGGAGGAACATCACGGAATTCTACAACAATTTCAAAAATGATGCCGCGGTAAGAATCCCCAAAGTCTTTTGGAATCTCACCACCACGGAAGTTCTCACCATGGAATATCTCAAAGGAACAAAACTGGGGGAGGCTCTCAAGACAAAGAAAAAATTCAACAATAAAGTCATCGCTGACCGGCTTGCGAGATTTTTCTTAAGGCAGGTTATTGACTACGGATTCTTCCATGCCGATCCCCACCCTGGCAATCTGATGATTATGGAAAACAGCACGATCGGCCTCATTGATTTTGGCATTTGCGGAAGGCTCACCCATCAACTGAAAATTCAAACAACCCAGATTTTTATTAGCGTCATCAAAAAAGATATAGACCTTTTAATCGACAATCTTTTCAGCATTGGGGTCATTAATGAGGAGGTCAACAAAGAATCCGTAAAGGCGGATGTGGATGAAACCTTCTCAAGCTACTACAATACCACGCTCCAGCAGGTCGATATTTCAACCCTCTTCAAGGAGCTTATTTCCTTTTCCCAAAAATACCGGATCAAGCTTCCTAGAAACTTTGTCCTCTTGGCAAAATCAGTGGTGACGCTTGAAGGGGTGGGAAGACAGATTGATCCAGAATTTAATCTCATTGTCATCAGTGACCCCTTCATTAAAGAAATCTTAAAAAAAGAGGGAATGGGGGATGTTCTCAATGCCTATTTTGGCGATTTTTTCAGGCTCAAGACGGTTTTCCAAAATCTTCCCTTTCGGATTGACAAAACATTGGAGAAGCTTTCAGAAGGAAGCGTAAGCTTGAAGGTGGACTCCAAAGGGCTGCAAGAGCTGGGAAACAAAATAGATCTCTCCGGTGTGCGAAGGGCGTATGGAATTGTCATCGCCTCTTTCCTCGTCATTTCAACGCTGCTGTATCTTGAAGACCGGAACGTCCTCGCGTACCTTGGCTATTTTTTCACCATTATCCTGCTCCTAAAATTTTTTAGGATCTAAAGGAGGTTAAAAAATGAACGAGTATCTCAAAAAAGCGTTGCTGCTGGGTGTTGGAGTGAATGCAATAAAAAAATCACTGCTTGACAAGCTGATGAACGAGCTCCAACAACGAGGAGAAGTTACGGAAAAAGAAGCGGAAAAACTGATCAAAGAGCTCCTCCAAAAAGCGAAGGTACGGGCGGTAGAAGAGCAAAGGAAAATAAAAGAATTAGTAAAAACCGAAGTGGTCAGGAGAGGAAGGGAACTCGGGTTTGTAACAAAGAATGACCTTGAAAGGCTGTATGGCCTCAAAGTTTTGAAAAATCCCGCGAAGAAATAGCTATTTTTTCTTTTTTGGTTCTTCTTTCAAATCGAGCTTCTTGATAAGCTCCTTGTATCTGTTCCTAATAGTCACCTCAGTCACTCCCGCGACGTCAGCAACTTCCCTTTGAGTCCTTTTTTCATTGTTCATCAAGGCTGCCACGTATAATGCTGCTGCCGCAATCC
>CAZTDJ010000010.1:0-12487 GCA_964612835.1 Candidatus Woesearchaeota archaeon | reverse complement strand
AGCGAAAAGATTGCGTTGGAAATGCTCAAAGATATCCTCCTGGGAACCCACAATGAGGGGAGCTTGATTATTGTCACCACCTTTGCATCCCACATTGCACGACTGAAGTCTATTGTTGAATGCGGAAAAAAACTCGGAAGAAAAATTGTCTTTTTAGGAAGAAGTCTTCACAAATATGTCAGCGCAGCAGAAAAAATCAACCTTGTAAATTTTTCAAAAAGCGGGGTTGACATCGTTCCGTACTCATCTTTGGTAAATAAAAAACTGAATGAAATAGAAAAGGAGGGCAGAGAAAAATATCTTGTTGTCTGCACCGGCCACCAGGGAGAACAGGGGGCAGTCTTATGGAAAATTGCGTCAGGAAAATTCAATTTTAAGCTGAAAAAGGAAGACCATATTATCTTTTCCTCAAAAATTATCCCTGCAAAAAGAAATTTTAAAAACCGAGAGGAACTTGAAAAAATGCTTCGGCACTACCATGCAAGAATCTTCAAAGAAGTCCATGTTTCTGGCCATTCCTCGCTTGAGGATCTCAAAGACACGATTTATCTCTTAAAGCCAGAGCATCTGATTCCTTCTCATGGGGGCTATGAAAGAACCCAGCATTTAGAAAAAGCGGCGTTAGCGATGGGCTATAAATCAAAAAAGAACCTCCATGTTATGAGAGATGGCAAGAGAATAAAAATTTAATAGCTCTTTGCGACGTACACAACATCATTCGCCTTTTTCTTGCAGACGATACATGCACTGTTCGATTTGGCCTTTTCCGAATTTTCAAACAAAACCCCGCACACATTCCCCCCATTGGTTTTTTCTTTCAGCACCTCTGCGCATTTTCTCCCCCCTTGTTCAGTACTACAGAAATGAACCTTTACAAAACCGCGATAGGTCTCCAGAATCTTCTGAAGATCATCAAAACTGTTGGCAGTTTTTGTATTCTCTTTGAAATACTGGAGCGCGTTCTTTTCAATATCTTCATCAAGCTCTTTGCTTTGCTTCTCAATCTCGAAGAGCAACTGAGAAAAAGGAACTTGGAACTTTGCAGTACTCGTTCTTCTCTTGAGTGTCGCTGTTTTCTTCTCAACTTCTTTCGGACCAATTTCAATGTAGAGGGGAACCCCTTTCATCTCCCACTCGTTGTATTTAAATCCGGAAGTATTTTCTGAATCATCAAGTTCAACTGCATACCCTTTTTGCGACAGTGTCCTCTCAATGTCCTTGCAGAATTGAAGAATCTTTAAATTAAGATCCTTCTTATTGCTAAAAAGTATCGGGATGATAACTATCTGGCAAGGTGCAAAATCAAAAGGCAGCACGAGTCCTTTGTCATCTCCGTGAATAGCGACCAAAGATGCAAAAATTCGGGAAATACCTGGCCCAAACGTACTTTGCCAGCAATATTTCTCCTTTTTATCTTTGTCCATAAATTTAAGATTGTATGCCTTTGCGAAATTCTGCCCGAGATCATGCGTGGAACTAATCTGCAATCTTTTTCCATCGGGAAGAAGGGTGTCTGAAACATAGGTTGCGTTTGCCCCTAAAAAATGATCCCACTCCGGCCTCTTAAAAAAGAGGAAGGGAATCTTCAGTTTCTCCCAGATAATCTTCTTCATAATCTCCATATCTTTTTGAATTTGGTTTAACACCCCTTCATGATCAGAAAAAACATCGTGAGTTTCGTAAAAACAAAACTCTCTGCCACGGATAAATGGCCTTGTCACCATCTCATTCCGAAAAACTGTTATTCTCGACTGGTACCCTTTGTAAGGAAGATCTTTATAACTCCGAATCCAAAGAGCGTACATCGGATAAATGGCTGTTTCCCCTGTAGGACGGAGAGCGATTTTCTCCTCAAGCTTTTGCTGCCCTGCCTCAGTAACCCAAAACACTTCAGGGATAAATCCGGAATGCTCCTTTTCTTTCCTTAAATTTTCCTCGTGGATGACTGTGGGAAACAAGAAGGGGTGGTGGCCATCTTTTTCAATCTCTTGGTCAAAAGCATCATAAATTTTTCGAATAATGCGGAATGCCAATGGTCGAATAACAATAAATCCTTGGATGCCATATCTGATATCAGCCAACTGAGCACCGGGTTCTAAACAAAGCTGTGAATACCACTCGCTAAAATTTTCATCTTTCTTCACCGTAAGGCCTTTTTTAGAATCAGGAGGCATAGGATAAGGGAGGAATAAAACATTTATATGGCTTTCTCCAAGAAATCCTTTTTGCCAAAACATTTAAATAGGATTCATTTTTCAATACTCTTCATGGCAGAGGAAGAAGGTCAATTTTTAACTGGACTTGAAAATTATCTCAAAGTAGGAATGCATATTGGGACTAATTTTAAGAATAAGTATATGGCGCCCTTCATCTATAAGGTGCGTGGAGATGGGCTGGCAGTGATGAATGTTCAGAAGATTGATGAGAGAATTAAAATTGCAGCAAAATTCCTCGCGCAATATGATCCCAAAGATATTCTCGTCGTGTGCAGGAGGGAGAATGGCTGGAAACCCGTAAAGATGTTTGCGGCAGTAACGGGGATCAAGTGCATTGTGGGGAGATACCCTCCCGGAATCATGACAAATCCGAATCTCGAAAACTTTATTGAAACAAAAGCGCTCCTTGTCGTTGATCCCTGGGCAGATATTAATGCGGTCAATGACGCCCTCAATGTGGGGGGTGTCCCAGTTATCGGGCTCTGCAACACCAACAATGAAGCGATGAAGCTCGACCTTGTCGTTCCCTGCAACAACAAAGGAAAGCAAAGCCTCGGGATGCTTTTCTGGATTCTTGCAAATGAATTCTTAAAACAAAAGGGAGTATTAAAAACCGGCGAGGAAATTAAATCCAAACCAGAAGACTTCTTCTCTGAAGAAACAGAAGAAAAACCATGAATGAGCTGAGGTTTGGGACTGCGGGAATCCCTTATTCAACAAAGGAATACCATACGCTTGAAGGAATAAAGCGAGTCGCGGAGCTTGGGCTCGGCGCAATGGAACTGGAATTTGTCAGGAATGTAAACATCAAGAAAGATTTTGAAAAAATCAGAAAAACTGCGGAACAGGAGAATGTCATTCTCACCTGCCATGGTCAATATTTCATAAACCTGAACGCTGAAGAAAAGAAAAAAATTGAGGAAAGCAAAGCGAGAATTCTTCATGCGGCGCGAACAGCGTCTGCGTGCGGGGCATGGAGCCTTTGTTTTCATGCAGGCTACTACCTTAAAAAAAGCCAGAGCGCCACCTTTCTTGAGATTAAAAAACATCTTAAAATTCTCAGCGAACAACTGATCCATGAAGGGAATAAAATATGGCTAAGACCGGAAACGAGCGGCAAGCTAACTCAATTTGGCGATTTGGATGAGATTCTTGCGCTGAGCGCCGAATTAGAAAATGTCTTGCCCTGCATTGATTTTTCCCACCTTCATGCGCGGGCAGGAGGAAAATTCAACACGTATCATGAATTCTGGAAAGCGCTTTCAAAAGTTGAGAGGGCGCTGGGAAAAAAAGGAACAAAGCAGGCGCATATTCATCTCGCGGGGATTGAGTACTCTCCAAAAGGAGAACGAAGGCACCTCAACCTTCAAGACTCAGACATCAACTATGAAGAGCTGCTCGCGGCCTTCAAGGACTTCAAAATCGCAGGGGTAGTCATCTGCGAAAGCCCAGACACGGAAGGGGATGCGAAACTCCTTCAACATACCTATAATTCTCTCCATCAGGCTGACCCTTTTGAAGATGCGATGCGGCGGCTTGAAAAATACGACAAAGATTGTCCAAAACGCTCTGTTAAAACCTCATTTGAATTATGATTATCTCTTCCATGCATACATTCTCAGAATGGCGGGGGATACTGAAGAGTATGTTGATGTGATATACACATCCTCCTTAAAAATTTCTTTATTGGGGGGAATTTGCTCAGCGATGCAGTTCGCCTGGTGGCACACGACGTAGCTATAAGAATACGTTTGAGGAAGATTCTCCGCGAGAAGCCCATCAAGAGATATGTAGTCGCCGCTCAGGACATCTTGCCGTAACGTTTCATTATAAAGAACCCTTCCCGCAACTGCCTGGAGGGAATATTGAACAGGATCTATGGTTGTGGTTTGGGCAACAGGGCTCCAGAGGAATGTGTAAAAAACAAGCAAAAAAAGCACAATCGCGATGACTGCTTCCAATGATCGAATGAATCCTTTCTTCATTTTTTCCATACCCTCGCGTTGATAATAAGCGGCTTCAGAAGAGAAGAGCTTTCAAGCATCCACATCCTCCATTCTTTTACTGCGATTTTCCCAATTCCCTGCGCAGGGCTTTCCCCTATCTGAAAGAGAATATCTAGCAGAGTATAATTATACTGGGAAGACTGTATAAGGGTAATATTCATCCCTGCGGAGGAAGGGTATCCCCATGCTGATTTCAATTCTTCGCTATTCTGGGAGCTTAACGCTGAAATATGCTGCAATGATGCCCCTTCAATCAATTCAACAATCCCATACGAGGCAGCAAAATCTATTCCTGCAAAGAGGCAGGGATTTGTTGCATCACAGGTGACTGCGGTTGCGTACTGCCCATAACTAAAATCACTGGAGTTAAGGATCCAGAGAACAATCTCGCTCTTGTCTGGCTCAATATACAACTGGGAAATTTGCAACGTTTCTCCTCCAAAATCAGTTTTGAGAAAGCTGTAATTAGGATATACAACAGCCCATTGATCAGCTTCGGGATTGGAGAGAAGAGAAAAAGGAATCTCGATATTGTTTGTTCCTGTAGGAACATTGGACAAAAAAAGGGGTGTGCGCTCAATTTTTGCAGTAACTGCTGAACCCAGGCTCCCTTCAACTATCCCCAGTAAATTTGTTTCTTCATAGACTTCCCTGACTCCTGGTTTGATGAAAAGAAACAAAAAAAGAACATATACCAAGAAGATTCCTATGCTAAAAACCCAGTCAATGTGGGTTGCGCCTTTCTTCCTGAAGATTTTAAATCCCCCCTTTCACTGTTGTCAAGATAAGCGCGCCCAAGGTCATCATAATCAGCGAGTGCAATATCCCTTTTTTCAAAGAGCCTTCGGAAAATTTTCCAACAACCAACCCCGCAAAGAATCCCTGAATCAATAACAAGCTAAAAAAGATCTTATCAAGGTTGAAGGGCGTTTGCGCTTCTGTCCCGCCACCCAGAATCGCCAAGCCAGAAGAGGATCCTGCTCCAACCCCAGAAAGCTGAGGAAAGAGCTTTAATTGGAGCATGAGCATGATCCCAATAAAAATAACAAACACGATATACCCCTGCACCATCTGGGAAAATGATTCTGATTTTTGTTCTTCCTTCATCTTCTTCACAATCACAACAGAGGAAGCGACCGCCTCAAGCACGTCCCCTATTTCCCCGCCACTTTCCTCTGACTCAATGAGAATAGAAACAGCGCGCAGGATAGCCTTATTTTTTGTGTCATAGGAAAATGTTCTTAACACGTGGATGATGGAAATCCCCCACTCTATCTGCGCAACCATTTTGTGTATGTAGGGATTTAATGCCCCTAAATTCTCGCGCGAGGATTGTTTGATCGCCTGGGTAATTGTCGCTCCTGACTTGACAACGCTCACCACAATTCTCAAAAAGTCAAGAAACTTTTCCTCAATTTCCCTCTGCCTTTTCACCTCTCTAAAAAAATCAATCCAAAAATGGAGCCAGCCAAATGAAATCGAAAGGATGAGGAATGACCAAAACCATCGAGACTCCAAAAAGAACCAGATATCTGCGGCTATCAGGATGAGCGCGATGAGGATAGACACCAGATATACTGGTTTGAATCGCAAGTCCATGTTACTTCGGCTCCATGATAGTGATAAAAAATATAAAAAGAAGGTTTAACAGCGGAATGACGGCAAACGTTCCCACTGTCGCAATCGTGCTGACTCCAAAACCCCCAATATTTCCCCCAATCAAATTGATAATCGCGAGAGTGGTGAAAAAAAGGAGTGGTGCCGCGATAAGAAGTCCCGTATAAATATCTGAGTATGTAGCCATCGCTGAAACATACTTTTTCCTGTCCAAGCGATAGATATTAAGGACGTCATCGGTTTTTTCCTTCAAGTAATCCTTCAGGCTTCCTCCGCTCTCTGTATTAGAAATAATCCCATTAAGAATACTTTTCAGCTCTGAAGAAGGAGTAGTCATCGCAACATTCCTCATTGCGGTGGGAAGGTCGTACCCAAATAAGTTGACATAATTTACAATCTTCCGTATTTCGGATTCAAGGCCGGGATAATCCCCTGATTTAAGAAGGAGATCAAACATCGCGATAGGGTTTGCCCCAGAGGATGCGACTGCGGACATATGGATTACTGCAAAGGGAATGTCCCGTTTAATACTGCCGCGCTTCTGCGCCATAACTGAATGTGGATAGAAATAGGAAAAAGCAAAGACTACGGTTCCCCCAACAATTCCATACGCCGCGGAAAAGGCTATAGAAAAAAGGGTTAATTTTCCAAAGAGGTAGGTATACCCCAAGAAACCAAGGGACACAAGGAAAAATGCAAGCGCTGTTGAAAGAAGGATCATGCTAATATAGGTCTTTGAAAGAATTTTGATGTCAGCAGAACGAAGTGTGCCAGAGAGGTCATCAAAAAACTTTGGGTATCTCTTGACCAAAGAAAGCGTCAATCTCTCAAAGAAGATATTCGCGATCTTGCCATAAGGATTTACTTTGTAAATGGAAAATTTCTCCCTTTCCGCCACCACTATTTTTCGGCGTGTTCGGGACCTGATAAATTCCCTCATCTGCTTCTCTGTTAAATTAATATCCGCCAGAAGACTTTTCTTTTCTCTCTTTTTCAAGAAAAAATCTTGTCTTCGCGCCCCTTTCTTTTCTTTTGGAACAACCACTTTTTGCGCTTTGGTTTTCGCTGAAGGAGCAACGAGGTGTGGGGGGGCTTCAGGAATTTCGCCACCTATTTCTTCAAGGAGAGATAAATTGACAGCCCTGAATTGCTCCGCGAGTTTCGTGAGGTACTCGTGATATTGTGCGATCAATTCTTTTGCTCGGGAATCAGAAGCAGAGCTACGCTGAAGGTTTTCTTCATGCCCCCAGTATGCTTGCATCTCAGAAACAAGGGCGGACATCTGATCAATTTTTTCCTTAAGCTTTTCACTCAGCATTTTTGATGTAGGCATCAATATTTTTTGAAAGTGAGGTGATGTACGAAATGATTTTTCTAGCCCCCTCCGCGTCCCCTGCTTTTTCCATTTCTGAAAGCCTTCTAATCGCTTCCTGGAGGGTTTTGGTGTACTGCTGCAAAAAGAGGATATCCATTTTAATTAGTAATATTAAGCAGCTGCAGAGCTTTTCTCTGATTTTTATAATATAAATTGATGATGTCCTGGACCTCTCTGGCCTCAATGATTCTTTTTTTGTGCATCGCAATCAAGACCATTATCCTAAGCTGAAATTCTTTGAGCATTTTTTCCATGGAAATCCCATGGGTAACGGAAATCCTTCGGAGTACCCCGCTATTCGTTTTAAAAAAGAACTTATCGGTCGCGGGATCCCATTTGAAAGGGGTATTCGTCGTTGCCTGGCCAACTTGGTCGCTCACATGGAGCACCTCGACAATCTCTTCAACTCTCCTGACTTCCTTCTCGCGTATTTTCTTCTGAGTTAGAATACAAAGGATATCAAGGGAATTCACCAAAGATGGGGAGAGGTTAATGGGTGGGGTTTCCAGTCTCCGAATAAATGTTTCAATATTCTCGGCGTGCATGGTTCCCAGTGAGGGGTGGCCGCTGCTCATTCCTTGAAAAAGAACGTACGCCTCTTCTCCTCTCACTTCTCCGACAATCACATAGTCCGGCCTTTGTCGAAAGCTCTCTTTTAATAAAAGGAAAAGGCTTACTTCCCCGTGCCTTTGCCCAAGAATATTAGCAAGGCCAATCCCCTCCCGCGCAACTGAGGGAAGCCAATTCTCATGAAGAAGATTTAATTCTTTCGTGTCTTCGATCGAAACGATTCTTGCTTGCGGTGGTATGAAAAAAGAGATGGAATTCAAAAAAGAAGTTTTTCCTGTTCCTGTCCCCCCGATGATCATCATATTTCTTTCATACTCAATTGCCATCCATAAATATGCGAGGAGTTCTGGGGAGGCGGATCCAGACTCAATCAATTTAATAGGGGTCCAGGGGACTTTGGAAAATCTTCGAATCGTGAAGGTCGGGCCTTTTGAGGAAATGTCCTGAGTGTACGTTGAATTGACACGAGATCCATCAGGCAATCTTCCATCAAGAAGAGGATTCGCGTACGAGATATATTTCCCTGCTTTCTGCGCCAATTTTTCAACAAAGCTCGTCAGTTTGTCCAAACCCCGATACATGATGTTGGTTCGTAAGTTCCGGTATTTTCGATGGACAACATACACTGGAGAGTCCACCCCATTGCACTCAATATCCTCGATGAAGTAGTCCTGCATCAGCGGCTCAATCTCGTTCAAGCCAATAAAATCCCTGTAGATATAATACATGATCTTCAAAAAGGATTCATTGGTCATTTTCAACGAAAGCTCATCTATTAGGACCCGAAGATTCTTCTCAAGGTAAAGAATCGTTTCTTTCTGCGATTTGATCCCGATATATGAAAGGTTGATCAGCTCAGAGATCCCTTCTTCAAGAAGGAGCAAATTACGCTTCTCCTCTTCCACAAGCTCTGGCTCTTCAACGCTATATATAAGCTCGCTCGTCTCTTTTTCCCAGTACAAATGAATAAATGCATAAGGGGGGAGAACAGGGTAACGAATGTCTATCTGCTCTTCGGGAATATCCGGCAACGTGGGAACTTCTATATTAATATCAACTTTAAAAATAGGTTCCTCTCCCTTTTGAGATTCTTGATTTCCGGCCATGTCCTCTTTTATTTTTAAAAGGATGGGGCATTATTTAATAATTTGCCTATTGCGACCTTTCCCTAAATGATGGATATCTTCAGTTTTGGTCTGCTGTCGGGGCCATATTGGCCGGTGTGCTCAACAAAAAGACGGTATGAACCCGCGAAAGGGTTGCCATAGGGAGAATCAAGAATAATGTCCGCGTCAGATGTGTAGTTCAGCCGGAGGTTGATAATATACTCGTCCTTAATAGAAGTTTCCTCAAGAAGCATCTCCACATTCCCCTCCCTGCCAACATATCCTACATCGATAATTTGGGATTTTGTTTTCATTCTCCACAGGAGGATTTCCTGGCTTTCATCAACAATAAATTCCCCCTGCTTAATCTCAAAAGGCTCTAACGCCCTCCTTGCTCCAGGGCCGCTTTTCAAGATTTCATCAACATTGAGGTCGATGGTGAAAAAAAGATTTTTCGTTTGGATAATAGTATTCCTGTCCCGAACTTTTTCGATAAGGGGAAGGCCCGCTCCCAAGATTAAAGAGATGACGACAATGCCCAGCCCCATATAGAGGATTGCGGAAACCCATACATCTCCTTTCTTACCGGTAAAAAGATTTGCCACGATTAGGGGTTGTTCGTTTGTTATTTAAAATTGTCGTTAAAAAATAGGAAAAAATAAGAAAGAAAAAAAGAGTTTATGCGCAGTCAAGAATGACTTTTTTGGATGACTGAATGCATACATTGTCCTGGCCATCTGATGTCTTCAATATGGGAATTACTTCAAGCTCGTCATTAGTGTTAAGGCTTAATGCTGCATCATTCAAACTCAAAGTTTGCACTGAGTATGCGGGAATTGTAGATGGCACAACAGAATCTAGTTTATTGCCATTTTTTCTTACCCAAACATCCAGGCTGCCAGAATACTTGCTTTCAACACTTAACTTTTCAGCGCCAGACAAAGGATCAGCGGTACAATTATAGCTCTTTATTTCCAAGTCAACTCTTGCACACTGCAATTGAGCTTCTGCGCCCGTCTCTACATCCTGCTGGGTTTTCT
The DNA here is from genome assembly GCA_964612835.1 of Candidatus Woesearchaeota archaeon. Taxonomy (GTDB): domain Archaea; phylum Nanobdellota; class Nanobdellia; order SCGC-AAA011-G17; family JAGVXY01; genus CAZTDJ01. Next base: position 2,557 of record CAZTDJ010000010.1, on the reverse strand, counting down.
TTATGAATGAGGTGCCCCATGTCATGATTAGCGCCGCCAAGGCGATTGTAAAGCCGATAATAAGCACTGTCGCGATCAATGGAGAAACTCCTTTTTTGTTCATGTTCATTTTTTCACCTCCTTTTCTTTAAAAGACATAAGTAACTGCCTTATCATCACATCCGACATAATATCTTGAGCCTGCTTTTAGCGATGGAACAATCTTTACCTCAACAGGCGCGCCCACATTGAGTGTATAATTTGCCTCTATGGTTTTTGTTTCAAGCTTTTTTATCTTGTATTGCGGGCCTTGCAGAGGGATTGTATCCTGATTTTGTTGCCCCTTGATAACAACGCTCAACCCATCGATATCCCTATTTCCATTATTGTTCAAGTTCATGATGAGCTTAAATTGATCAACAGAAACGGATTTTATCTCCAGCAAGACCGCTGTTGCGCAATCAGCTTCCAACTCAGATATTTTCCCTTCTTTTTGGTCTTTCTCTTCGTAATACGCTCTCCCCCAAAGGAGGATAATGACAATCAGGGAGATGGTAAATCCCACAAGAAGAACAGTGGCGACCAACGGACTTATCCCTTTTTTTTTCATGGCAAATATTCTTCTCCCACTATTATCTTTTTTCCAATGCAGCCGACATATTTATTTCCCGCATAGACCACAGGGATAAATTCGACCGCCTTTATGTCTATAAATGACACCGCGGTATTTAAAGTTTTTGCGGTATTTGGCCTTATTTCCTCTTTAAAGTCGGAATTATTCGTGCTCTCATCGTTTTTTGTATACCGAATAACAAGACGCTGAACAGTCTTGAAGCCATTGTTAGAAACATTAAAGCACTCAATTGCGGAAGGGCATTCTGCCGCCTGCAGGGCCTTGACATTCATATAAATAGAGTCACACTCAAGCCCTGTTTCAACAAACTGGACCGTTGTTTCGATCTGTTTCTTGGCAAGATTTTTCGTCCAGATAATAGCCAATGAGCTAATGGTTACCGCGATTCCTATCAAGAGAACAAAGGAGATAATCAAGCTCATTGCTTTCTTTTCCATGGTGTTCTGTTATTTTTTGGATATAAAAACCTGCCTTTGCTCCCCTTCCTCCTGCCGTGTAAGCACCAAAAGGTTTGAACCTTGCTGGGAAAGATTAAAAACATAGGGAACATCTTCAATAAAGATGGTAATTTCGTCTTCCCCCACAAGGGAAGTGGTGCACGCACTTATCTCCTGCATGTTGATATCCCCTGAGAGAATACGCAGGCCTTGAAATTCAATCGTTGCTGGGATTTTTGTATAGCATCCTTCCAATGAAGATTGGCCTACAGAGCTTTGGATGGTGACAGGAACATCCAGATAATTTCCAATGTGCGTTGTCGTATCAAATGTCAACAAATAAAGAAGGCCAAAATTCGGGCTTTGGGTCCTGGCAAAAGAGGTAAACTGCACCGTAAAATTGAGGAACTGCTCATCAAATGCTGTTACTTGGGAAGCGATAAGCGAATTGACAAGCCTGCTGCTTTCATAGGCGTAATTTTTTGAAAGCTTCTCAAAATTCTTCTCGAGATTCCTCTGCTCATACACATTGGGAAGATTAATAAGAGTGAAGACTACAAAAAGAAGGATGAGGGACGCGAGGATATAAATCTGCCCATTCTTATGCATATAGGTAAGGCTACTTCTTTATTTTTAAGCTTATTGAAAAAATTTTGGAAAAAAAGCAAAAAGGCATTTAAAACAGAAAAGGAAAAAAGCCCCATGAATGAAAAAAATCTCCTTCATGTCTCGCTGGTGTGCTCCCTCATTGGACTCGCAATCCTCTTTTTTCTTCAGGGGCAGTTTGATGCATCATCCTCCCTTATTCAAGATGTCGAAATTGGGGATCATGTTAAGATAAGTGGCGCTGTAATCATAGTGAAACGATATGAAACCATCATGATTCTTAAAGTGAAAGACGAATCGGGAATTATTGATGTTATGATGGATCAGCAGCAGGAGATTCAAAAAGGATCGCGCGTCGAGGTCATAGGAAAAGTTAGTTCCTACAAGGGAAGAAAGCAAGTTGAGGCTAACCAAATAAGAATCGTTTCAACGCCTTAAGGTCTGGATTTTCAAGGTCCACATCCAGCACAGGAACCTGCACTAGTTTTACAAGCTCCTCAACAAAAATCCCTTTCTCTTCAACAATCTTTTTTGTTTCTCCTTCTTCGCGATATACTTTTGAACAGCTAAACACAGGGTCTTTAGAAAGGCCAAGAAACCCCTTCACATGATCAGCTCCATATTTGCCAATCAGCTGCGCTGTCTCCTTTGCGTGAATCTTGCATAATTCTCGAAATTCCTTTGTGTCGCAACTCGTTTTTGTCCTTTCCCCATGATCCCCGAAATAGTTGAATTGGGGGGAAGGAAGCTGCACAAGATTGTAGTGCATAATCCACTTGAGTATTTTTTTATGCTTTTTAATCTCTTGAGAAAAGAGCGCTGCGTTAAGGAAAGACGGCGCTACAAAAAGCATCTTTGAGTCCTTTTCCATTTTTTTATAAGAACGCTTTCTCTTTATAAA
>CAZTDJ010000009.1:6956-12934 GCA_964612835.1 Candidatus Woesearchaeota archaeon | reverse complement strand
CCTCCCTCCCTTTGGAGGATGGGCTCGTAGTTTGATTTGAAGACCGTGCTCACCAAGTTCGACATTACAAGATCTTTTTTTGAGGCGTTGATGGTAATGTGGCCATAGTTGGGGGGAATAAAAACCTTGTCTCCTTCTTTTGCCCTGCATACAATGATGTCCTGGAGATCTTCTCGTTGAAGAAGGTATGTTGCTTCTCCGCAAATTACTTCATATATCTCGGGGTAAGAAAGATGAACATTATAACTGGAGTGGTAGTGGCCCAATGTTTTGACGAACTCGTTTCCTATCATAGCGCTCGGAATAATCGTGAGATCATAACTGAGGCGGTTATGCGCAAAAAGAAGAGAATCTCTTTCAAAGCACACGTTGCGGTACATAAAATAGAACTCGCGGGGAATGAGAGCATCCTTCCTGATAAGGACGTTTCTCATTTGATCAAGTGTTCGAATATCCGGATGGTTTATTTTTAAAACAGGAGAAATAATTTTTTTGTTTACTTCATCATAAAGAAGAGGAACAGCCGAATTTTTTTGTAAATTGATCATCATAAGTAAAAGAGTAACTTCATTTAAATTTTTATTCTTTTTTTATTACTGACAAAAAATAGCTAAAATTTATATATAAGAAAGGATATCTATATTATAGATTATAGGGGGAGGACATTTCGGTTGCTCTTGAAAAGAGTGCGGCTAGAGGTGGCCTCTTTTAAGCATTCGACTATGAATGTGGTGGCTGGACATAACTCACTGCATGAAATCCGTGCTTGATAATGCCTATCTCAACGCGAAAAGATAACCTTTAAAACAACTGTTAAGGGTTAAGATTTGATTAATATTGTTTAAGGAACTTTTCGCCGAGTCCAGTTACCCCCCATAATCCTCTTTTTTCAAATTTTCTCCTCTTTTTTGTGAATGGACTCGGCGGGAGTCGAACCCGCGGCCTCCTCAGTGCGAGTGAGGCGATCTACCACTGATCTACGAGCCCTTAAAATCTTCGCACGTTCTGGCACTTAAATATTTTTCCCGTAACTCCCCTAAAAATTTATAAAGCAGAAAAGCAGTTTTAATAGCCATAGTATGGTGGGATTAGTAAAGAAACTGGTTACGCAGGATTACTTTCGGATATACGAAGATGAGGAGATTTCTCATATGGCTTCCCTTCTTGAGAAGGGGGCGCGGGCAGTTTTGGTATTCGGAAGAAATGAAAAATACAAGGGCATTATCAGCAAAAAGCACCTGTTAAAAAATTTTCCTTTTAATATAAAGACAAAAATATCCACGCTGTCCACCATTAAGAATCAAGCCAGCGTGAATGATGATATCTATACAGTGGCGAAGACAATGCTCGAGGCAGAACTGAAGCAGATTCCTCTTTTTAGTGGAGGGACATTGATGGGAGTGATTGATGTAAAATCCATTATTGAAAAGCTTGGTAAAGAGCTTCACGATTCTTCTGTTGACAAGTGTATGACCACCTCCATTCTCCATCTTGATGCGCACGACCAACTCAGCGCAGCGTTTGATGTTTTCAAAAAGAAGTGGATTTCACGGATGCCTGTCATGGAGGGAGAACAAACGCTGGGCATTGTGACCCTGACTGATGCGTTGCTTGAGGTGCTCATCCATGGTCCTAACGCCCTCACGATGCCGGTAGATAAACTCATGCAAACAAAATTGGTTTCTATCAAACGGACAGACAATATTTCCGCAGCGATTGACCTCATGGCATTAAAAAATGTTTCTAGTGTTCTTGTTTTTGAGAAGGATTCTCTCTACGGCATCATCACTGAAAAGGACATTCTGGAGCGCATTATTTCCGCATCCAATCTCAAAGCAGAAACCTACTATATCCAGGCATCAGGAGAGTTGGAGAAACTGACGTCTTCTGAGAAAAGCGCCATGAATGACGATCTTGTCTCTTTTATTGAGCGATATTCCAACAAATTTCAAGAAGCATGCGTCCATCTGTACATCAAGGAAGTTTCTGAGAAATTCAGGGAAAAAAAGAAGTTCAGCATCAGGATCAACCTGACGACGGATAGGGGGAGATTCTACTCTTCGGAAGAAGATTTTGGGGTTCAGCAAGCCCTTCATCTTGCCCTGCGCCAGTTGGAAGTCCAGATTGAAAAAAAGTTTGGAAAAGAAAAAACAAAAACCACGAGGAACAAGCCCATCAAAAAGATACGGTAAGTTATCCTCTTCTCATGCATTCGGGGTCTTTTGCCGCATCTCCAAATTTCCATCCGCGTTTGGTTGCGTAGAAATTCCCCCTGCTCGCGCATTGCTCAACTTTTTCTGCGAAGAGATAGTCGAATTGCGCGCCATATAACCGGTTTTGGTAGCAGAAAAGATTACTGTCTGGAGCGACCTCATTATTCCTCAGAATTTGTGTATCCCCTTTCCCATTGCCATAACAGCATCCTTCCCCACCCATAAGGGCGCCATCGCTATCATAGCTTGTCGCGTTTAATGCGCAGCATTTTCCATAGAGCAGACATTCTTCATTTGCAAAAGGCCCGCACGTTTGGGGGCAGGGAGGCTGGAAAGGCGTTTCTTTTTCATAAAAAAAAGCGAACCATAGAAAGGCAATAATGAGAAGATAGAGTGAAATTTTGACAATGCTGATGTCTTTCAACATAACCATTCATTACTAAATGAATGTTGCGTTAAATATTTTTCCTTCTGCAAAAGTTTTATAATGGAGGTTTACCCCCTGGACTGTATGAACAAAAGGGTTTTTATCATCCTTATTTTTCTGATTCTTGCGCAGGATGCTCTTAGCCAAACCTACCCAGAAACCTGCGTGAATGGGAGGCTGGAAAGAAATGAGATTGCCATAGACTGCGGCGGCCCCTGCAGAAGCTGCACCCTTGAGGATCTTGAAAAAACACAAAGAATTTTGTATCCTGACGTAAAAATTTATGAAAAGCAACTGGCGTTCAACGCAACTTCTCTCCTTGAAGAGCCGCGTTCCTTTATCCTCTCCACCCCTTTTTCAACGTTTGAGTCTGATGCCCTTGTGCAGGAGGTTGTGGGGCAGGGAGAAATGTATGTCCTTCCTACGGGGAATATCCAGCTCACCACATTTTCAACTCCCTCGTTAAAGGAAGTGAGGGTGCTGGTGGGAGATTTGATTGAGCTTAGAGGAATGAAAGCAATTGGGGGGCAAGGAGAAAGCAGCCCGCAATTTAAGATCACCATGAAACTTGGCAATCAAACAGACTCCATCGCTCTTCCGCAAAAGAGCGTCAATTACCCCCTTATTTTACTCGCTGTTTTAAGCGCACTGTGGTTTGTTCTTCTTCTTTTTTATTGGAGCGCGTATAAAAAAGATATCGGAAAGTTTTTTCATGCGTTGCGTTCCTTCTTCTCTGTGGGTTTTGAAAATATAAGAAAAACACAGGCGCGCTATCTGCTCGCGCAGCTCTGGCCCGCAATTGAAAAAGGAAATACAGACCAAGCAAAAAAACTGTTGAAAAAACTTGAGGTGAAATACGCCAAGATCAGGAAGAAAGACCCAACAATGACTGCAAATCTTCAGGAAATCAGGCAGATTTTAAAGTAATATAAATCTCGCCGAGATGCTCCTTCTGGTCAAGGTCAATTTTTTCCTGGTTTGCAAGATGGAGAAGAGGAATAAAGGTTTGTATTTTTTCTTCTTTTCCGCTCTCTCCTACCACCATCGCAAAGGTTACAACTTTCTCCTTTGTGAAGAAATTCCGCACCTTTTCAAATACTCTCTTGATTAGCTCAGAGATATCTATCTTTTTTTCAGGGATGGTGGGGGCAAGAAATCGTTCGGTTGCCATCTTTCTTAGCATTCTTTTCTTGTCTACATCAAGGGCTTTTTCAAGGGCGTGCACAAGGTCTTGAACAGTCACTCTCCGCTTTCGCGCCTGCGGAGTTTTCATCGCAAGTTTGGGGATTTCATACTGGGGCTGAGCAGATTCCATATAATCCTCTAATTCCCCCAGGTCTTCTTGCGGGAAGATCATGCTGTCAAATTCTGCAATATCTTCATCCACTAATTTTATAGATTTCATTTTAAGGAGAATTGCCGCAGCCAAAAGAACTTTCCCAGAAATGAAGAAATTCGTTTCCTGCAATCTTTTGACAATCTCCAGGTATTTCGCGACAAGAAGGGAGATATCAATATCCCATGGATTCATTTGTTCGGTTTTGACAAGGTCATAGATGATTGTTTTCCACGTGATCTCATCTTTCTGCATCAGCATGTCGAGAAGTTTGTCTTGCATAGAACAAAAAAAGCAGTAATTCCTTATAAAATTTCCTAAAAAAACGTTTATATACCATCAAACGCTTTTAATAAAGGATATGAAAAGGGGCCAGGCAAGTATTGAATATCTGATTGTGGCGGGATTCGTGTTTATGATTTTGACAATCCTTTTTGTCGTCTATTACGAGTATGACCGGTCCAGCAGGATTCAGCTGGTCTATAATCAAGTTGATCTTATTGGGAGAAAAATCGCTTCAAGCTCGGAGGAAGTTTTTTTCTTGGGGGAACCGACACGCGTGCGATTGCGAGTCTATATGCCTGAAAAAATTAATCAGATTGCCATTCAAGGAAAGTCCATTGTTTTTTATGTGAAGACGCCCAATGGCATCTCCGAGATTGAAGTGCCTGTGGCAGTGAATGTGACAGGAACGATCTCGACGCAGCAAGGGGTGAAATACTTGAGGGTTGAGGCGCAAGAAGAGAATGTCCTCATCACGGAAGAATGAGAAAAGCCCAGATCGCATCCCAGTTCTTGATTGTCGTTGGATTTGCGATGGTCGTCATCGCCGTGTTTCTGGTAGGATTCTATAGCCTCTCCCAGGATTTGCGGAAAGAAAAGCAGTTTATCCTTGTGCAGGACTTGGCGTTGAAGATCAAGGAGGAAATTTTTCTTGCTCATACCGTGAGCGAAGGGTACTCCCGGACATTTTCATTGCCTACAAAATTGGAGGGTTTTGAGTATTCTTTCAGCATGATGGGATCTACCCTGATCATCGGTTCTGGCGAGGCGAATTATTCAACCACGGTTGCCCCATTTAATGGAACGCTGGTGAAAGGATCAAATATCATTGCAAAAAATTACAACGGGGTGCAGATCAATTGAAAAAGAAAGCGCAATTATGGCATCTTGATTTGATCATGGGCATCGTCATTTTTACCGCGGCCCTTATCATTTTTTACAATAGCAAGGTCAATCTCGAGCGCGGCACAGAGATTCTGTTGGAGGATATGGGCAGAGAAGGAAGTTTTATTGCTGATGCTCTTCTTTCAACAGGCTTTCCTGAGAACTGGACGGAAGAAGAGGTGATGGTCATAGGGATCAGCGAAGGGGGAAGATTCAGCCAAGAAAAAATCAACGCTCTCGCTGGTTTGGAATATAATGAGATGAGATCTCTTTTCAGAACAAAATATGACTTCTATTTCTTTTTTGAAAACGCTTCTTCCTCTCCCGTACCCGTATTGGGGGGCACAGAGGGGATTGGCTATCCAGGAGTAAGCTCCTCTTCCATAAGCCAGGTTGACACCGCCGCGCTTGTCAAAACAGTGAGGATAGGGATTTATGATTCGCAACCCGTGAGGATGGTGCTTTTCCTATGGGCATAAAGAAAGGAATCGGATTTTTTTCCATTGATGCGATTTTTGGAGCGCTGTTGATCTTCACGATCATTTTTTCAACCTCACTTTTTTATTCCCCTGATGGATCAAAAACCCACGCGGAATCTTTTTCCCAGGACTTTCTCAGTTCGCTCTCAGAATTGAAACTTTCAGAATTGAACAATTCTTTTATCCTTGAGCAATACAATGATGGCAACATCACGAATTTAAATCGGAGCGTGTTGGAGCAGGTCGCAATCTTTTGGAGCGATGGAAAATCAGAGTTTGCAGAGCAGCTCGCCTCTTCTGTCGCAGGGATTATTCCTACAGGATATGGATTTGAGCTGAAGGCTGGGGGAGACATG